>JBKJUT010000159.1:0-7267 GCA_046590515.1 Ferruginibacter sp. | reverse complement strand
TCCAACATCCGCTACCTGAAGCAGGTATCGGGTTTCAGAACCCAATACGATTACGATAACAATATGTACATAGTAGCCGGCGAAGTACTTGCCCGGGTATCAGGCATGAGCTATGAAGATTTTATAGAAAAGAAAATCATGCAGCCTATTGGCTTTGAAGCCAGCAGGTCCAGTTGGGGCAGGGTAAAAAATAATCTTAACATCATCGACGCCCATGCACCCGTAAATGGAAAGGTAGAAGCCCTGGGCCACGATTGGTCGGAGACGGCAAACGCTGCTGGTGGAATACTGAGTAACCTTACTGACCTTACCAAATGGACTATCCTGCAGATGAATGACGGTAAGTATGGGGCAGACCTAAAGAAACAATTATTCAGTACTGAAACACATGAAGAAATGTGGACCCCGCAGACTATTATACCGGTACACGGTACCAATCCTTACAATACTCATTTTGCCGGTTACGGGCTGGGTTGGTTTTTGGCCGACGTGAGTGGCTATAAGCAGGTAAGCCATACCGGTGGCTTGCTGGGTACAGTAACCCAGGTTACCTTGCTACCGGAACTGCAATTGGGAATTATTGTCTTAACCAACCAGCAAAGCGGTGCCGCATTTTCTGCTATTACCAATACTATCAAAGATGGCTACCTGGGCCGCTCGCGTAAAGACTGGGTAAATCAATATCACGACCGGGTGGTAAAAAATGAAACAGCCGCAAAAGCCATCACTGATAACATCTGGCACGCAATTGATTCTACCCGCAAAAACAATAAAGTAAAACCTGATACTGCTTTAATAATCGGCACCTACCATGACCAATGGTTTGGAGATATACGCATCTATTCCGCTACACAGGGATTGCGCTTTGCTTCAGAAAAATCTCCAAGGCTGGCTGGCCAGGTGTTGCCTTATAAAGGAAATACCTGGATCGTAAAATGGGATGACCGCAGTTTTGACGCTGATGCCTATGCTACTTTTAGTATGGATGCGGAAGGCAAGGCACAAAGTATTGCCATGAAAGCCATTTCCCCTTTAACAGATTTCAGTTTTGATTTCCATGACCTCGATCTGAAAAGAAAATAACCTTTGTGGAAGAGGGCCGTTCTTAAAATCATTGTATCATGTCTACACTAACCATCAGTACCATACAATCTGTTTTGCATTGGGAAGATAAGCTAGCCAACCTGCAGATGTTTGAGGAAAAGATCCAATCACTGAAAGGGCTGACCGAAGTAATAATACTGCCGGAGATGTTTAACACCGGCTTCAGCCTGCAACCCGCCGGCCTGGCGGAAACCATGGAAGGGGATACGGTAGCCTGGATGAAACAAATGAGCCTGGACAACCGGGTCATCCTTGCAGGCAGCTTGATTATACAGGAAGAAGGAAAATATTTCAACCGCCTGCTATGGGTGTTACCGGATGGCACGTATGGCCATTACGACAAGCGTCACCTCTTTGCCTATTCGGGAGAGGACAAAGAATTTACTCCCGGCATTAAACGCCTGATTACCTCAGTGAAAGGATGGAGAATAAATGTGCAGGTCTGTTACGACCTGCGTTTTCCGGTGTGGGCAAGGCAAAGGCTCTCGGACAATGCAGAGCCGGAATACGATATACTTATTTATGTAGCTAACTGGCCGGAGCGCCGCAGCCATGCCTGGAAAACCCTGCTTTGTGCCCGTGCTATAGAGAACCAGTGCTATGTAGTAGGAGTGAACCGGGTAGGTAAAGACGGCAACGATATCACTTATAGTGGCAACAGCCTGGTAATTGATCCTCTCGGAGAGGTACTCTACCATATGGCAGATGAAGAAGATATTTTTACGGTCACATTGCAGAAAGATAAATTAACGGAAATACGTAGCCGCTTTCCTTTCCTGCAGGATGGAGATCCCTTTTATTTTAGTTTGTAAGAGGTTACTCTGTCTTTTTTTCAGCCGGCTGTAGAATCAGGTCGTGCACTACCTGCATTTTCTTATCATAACCTTTTAGTAATGCCTCGTAGCTGGTGCCTACATAAATATCCGGCAACACCCCGGTTCCTGTTTTGGGTATGTGATTATATTGCACCACCCGGAACAAAGGCAGGCGTATACGGGTGCGGGTATGGGGTAAAGTGATATCCGGGATCATGATCCCATTATTTCCATGCCAGCCGCCACCGGTCTCTTCTCCCAGCAGGCTTATACCCGGCTGCCCTTTTACAGCATTACAGAAAATAGTAGAGGCAGAAAATGTCGGCCCGTTCGTAAGCACATATACTTTACCGTTATACCGGTTATGGCGCGGCCTGATTACTTTTTTTTCCAGGTGGCGCGAATGATACTTTCCATCTACACCTTTTCGGGTAACAAAAAGCAATTCAATATTATTTAAGAACCCCCCCTTAATATAACGGGAATATTTACCCAGGCTGCGCGTAGTAGCATATACACTATCAGCCACCCTGAATGGAGTGCGGGAAATATAGCGGGTGAGTAAAGTAGACAATCCCACCCTGCCGCCACCATTGCTCCTGAGATCCAGTACCAGGTTGTCAATGTGTGCTTTTTTCATTTTTCTAAACGACTGCCGGAAAAAGCCCCGGAGATTGCCTTTAGTAAAAGTATTCAGCGTCATCACCGCATACATGCCACTGCTGTCTACAGTTAAATTCCGGAGATTCGTTCTGCGTTTTTCGCGCGGTATCTTTGGCGAGATCGGCGCCATGGCTCTTTTAAGACTGTCTTTACGTGTAGAATCTTTAGGAGGAGAAAATAATTTTACGGTGGCCGATCTTTCCTTACCCAGGCTATCCAGGTAACTCACATCATACTTGGTGCTGAGCCCAAAAATATTACGGTGATAATAAGGGAAGTTGGCGCTTAAGCGGATATAATTGATATTGTTGGCATGGCCATCCTCCGGCAGGTAATAAAACAGGGTGTCTATAAGTGCAGCTGCTTTGCGTCCATTCACACCCGTGATAACCATTCCTCTTTTAAAAAGACTGTCTTTACGGTCAAGGTTTGCTGTGACCACCATCGTGTCTTTCCATACTTTCATGAACAGCGGGAAAGAAGGAAAGCGCTTGTCTCGCGCCCATTTGGAATAGGCCTTGCTCATTCCCACACTGGTATGGCCGCAATGGATTTTATCTACCAAAGGTGCCAGTACCTTCCAGGCAAACTGCTGTTCGGTCATACTGTCTTTTATCACCGAATAAAACAGGTCGAAATAAGCATCCATACTGTCTTTGCCTGTGTACCAATATAAAGAAGGGTGTTGGGTTTCCAGTATACCACGAAGCAATACATAATCAGATCGTAACTCCTGGGGTGTATATTTCTTACCGGGAACAAACTGGCTGGAAGAGCAGGAGTAGAGAAAACATGATATGACAACCAGCGGAAAGAAATTTTTCATAAAGTCCAGCACCCCATTTTTCCTAAAATTAAGTGGAAAAGGCGGCACGAGTAACAACCGGGCAAAAATTAACACGTACGGCTATAAAGAAAGCGGGAAAGAATAAACCTGTCCCTTTTCCTGCACGTAGCGTTGCATAATCTGCTCTGGTCCCTGCAACAGCATATCAATAGAGATGTCCAGTGAGCGGGCGATATCTTCTACCTGGCGGAGGTTGGGAACCGTTATGTCATTTTCTATGTTACTGAGCGCAGCCCCCGACAACCGGAGTTGCCCCGCCAACGCCACTTGTTTTACGCCTTTCAGGCTGCGCCACTTGCGCACAGAGCTTCCAATCTTTAATGTATAATCGTGGATTATTTTTTCCTGTTGCATGATATAGTTTTTATAAACTTAAGAAATACCAGCGCCGGCTGAAGAATATTAAGCGGGTTGTTTTTCTTTTATAACAGGCTTTTTTCATCTTAGCACCAGATGAAAATGCTGATTTATTTTTTGATGATAATGGCACTGTCGTGCCGGCCACTGCCGGTAACAGTTGGTGAGCCCGCCTTTGTAATGTGGGTGTTTGACGTGACACACTTTAATAAGGAGGTGCGGGAGTGTGGCACAGGTATTTGCTTTTGCCGCGAAGCGCAGTTAATCACCAGGGAGCAGTACGGGCACACATCCGGATGGCTTTTTAACCGGGAAGTACAATGCAAAGGAATAATTACCGGATTACGGCTGGTGTTGCAGATTCCTTTTTTAATTAACAGGAAGTGCCCCGCCTGGCTTTCCCTTTCGGCACCGGTTAACATTATTAATGCGGAGCGGGAAATTGTATACAGGATACTACCTGGAACATACCGGCTACATTACAAAGGGAAAAAAGTACAAACCATATTACCTCTCACAACCGAATAACTATTTGAGGTGGTTCCATCCCTGGGCCACCAGGTCGTGCACATTGCCGCCTCTTGTTACCAGCTTCGTACCTTCAGTGGCCGCAGTTATGTGACCAATGATACTGATAGAAGGGTTGGCTTTTATCTTTTCAAAATCTTTTTGATCTACGGTAAACAGCAGTTCATAATCTTCTCCACCGCTCAGTGCACAGGCCGTAGGATCCAGTTTTAATTTATACGCAAACTCTTTCGCCTCATCATTCAGGGGTAATTTGTCTTCATATAATAAGCATCCCATTCCGCTCTGTTTGCAGATATGTAACAGGTCGCTGCTTAAGCCATCACTCAGATCGATCATGCTGGTAGGCATTATCTCGCTCTCCGAGAAGAATTCAATGATGTCTTTGCGTGCTTCAGGTTTAAGTAACCTGCCTACGATATAGGCCTGGCCTTCAAGATCAGGCTGCGCCCCGGTTTCCTCGAAAATTTTCTTCTCTCTTTCCAGTAAGGTTAACCCCAGGAAGGCACTTCCTAATTCCCCGCTCACACACACCAGGTCATGCACCTGGGCACCGTTTCGCCTCACAAAACTATCCGGGGCCACTTCGCCAATGGCTGTCACACTAATCGTAAATCCTTTAAGTGACGTACTCGTATCCCCGCCTACGAGGTCTACACCATATTTTTCACAGGCAGCATATACCCCTGCATAAAATTCATCCAATGCTTCCAGGCTGAAGCGGTTGCTGAAACCTATGCTCATCACAATTTGTGTAGGCACTGCGTTCATTGCATAAATGTCACTCACGTTTACCACTACACTTTTATAGCCGAGGTGTTTTAACGGGGTGTATGAAAGGTCGAAATGAATGCCTTCCAGTAACAGGTCGGTAGATATAACGGTTTGCCTGCCGAAATGATCGATCACGGCGGCATCATCACCTATGCCTAATACGGTAGAAGTATTCCTGTTGTCGTTATTGGCGGTCAGATGGTCAATCAGGCCAAACTCGCCCAGGCTGGATATTTCAGTTCTTTCACTCATTGTTTCCTTTTCAGGTGTGTAATAATTATAATTCTCCTGCCACATATTTTCTCAATTCCTCGTGTATATGTCCGTTAGTTGCCAGGATATGCGGTTGGTAAACGGAAAAAGCGTTCCCTTTAAAATCGGTCACCTTGCCGCCGGCTTCTTCTACCATGATAAAACCTGCCGCACTATCCCAGGCCTGTAATTTGTGTTCGTAAAAACCATCAAAGCGGCCTGCGGCTACCCAGCAAAGATCTATGGCAGCACTGCCCAACCGCCTCACCGGTATTCCCTGGGTGATCAGTTTGGTAAAAACCTGGATAGGTCCGTTTGGTGCATCAAGATAAGTATAAGGAAACCCGGTAACCAGGCAGCTTTTAATGACTTCGGTTTTCTTACTGACACTGATTTTTTTATCATTTAAATAAGCGCCCTGCCCGGCTTCAGCGAAATATAATTCATTCATCAACGGATTATACACACTTCCCATTATCATCTTCCCGTCTTTTTCCAGCCCTATGCTTACACAGCACAACGGTATCCCGTTTGAAAAGTTCACTGTGCCGTCAATAGGGTCGATGATCCATTTATAAGTGCTGTCCGATATTATCTCACCGGTTTCTTCACTTAAAATAAAATGATCAGGGTATGCCTGCTGAATTACTTCAATGATGGCTTTTTCTGCCGCATGATCGGCTTCTGTAACGAGGTTGTTGATTCCTTCTTTATTAGAGATTTTAAATTCCCCATTAAAAAAATGTGTCAACTGTGCCGCTCCTGCCTGCACCGCATTCATCAGTGTGGTTTTTAACATGGCGCAAAGATAAGCATTCACATAAGTGCTTTATTAAAACAGGTTTGCCATGTTTGCACCCCGCCGGCCATCCCTTAACTTCGTGCACAAACCCATCGTGTGGACTTATCCATAATCATAGTCAATCATAATGTAAAATACTTCCTGGAGCTTTGCCTGTTTTCTGTCATCAAAGCTACCCGGGATATCACCGCAGAAATTATTGTGGTTGACAACCATTCAGTAGATGGAAGTAAAGATTACCTCGAAGCCCGTTTCCCGGGTGTGCGATTTATCTGGCAGACAGAAAATACCGGGTTTGGTAAAGCAAGCAATGCCGGTGCCTGTATAGCCACCGGGAAGTTTATTTTATTTCTTAATCCCGATACAGTATTGCCGGAGGACTGCCTGGTAAAATGCCTGCAGTTTGCCGGTGCCGGTAGCCGTTTCGGTGCCATGGGAATAAGAATGATTGATGGGGCCGGCAAATATCTGAATGAGAGTAAACGTGGATTCCCTTCTGCTTCTGCTACTTTTTACAGGATGGTGGGGTTGCATCATTTATTCCCGCGCTCCCGCACTTTTTCCGGCTATTATGCCGGCCACCTCGATCCGCAAAAAAGCCAGCCTGTGGAAGTATTGGCGGGTGCCTTCATGTTATTAAGTCGCGCTGCGCTTGAAGCCACCTCTGGTTTCGACGAAGATTTTTTTATGTATGGGGAAGATATTGACCTCAGCTACCGGTTACACCTGGCGGGGTTCACCAATTACTATTTTGCCGGGAGTACGATCCTGCATTTTAAGGGCGAAAGTTCCAGCCGCCAGTCAGACTTTTACATTAGCCATTTTTATGGTGCCATGAAACTGTTTGTAATGAAACACCTTTCTGGTAACAAAGCCCGCTTCCTAAAATTGGGTATACAATCGGCAGCCGCCTTAGCCCGCGCCCGCTTAAAATTTTCAGCCCGGAAACACAGCAACACTGCTTCAACAATAATTCGCTCGGTGGCTGTGGTAGCCAGTGAACCCCGCTTTAACCGGCTTATCCAGCTTTTAAAATATGCTGATCCGCCTCTTTTGATTCGTGGACGGATAGCCCTCGACGGTAGTAGCCAGTATGCAATTGGCCATCTGCAGGATATGGACCTG
>JBKJUT010000133.1:0-11936 GCA_046590515.1 Ferruginibacter sp. | reverse complement strand
AAATTTATTTTCTGCCAGCAGGTTTAACATGGCGGTACAGGTATATCCCGTAGTACGGCTCATTGAGGAGGTTTTACTGGCCGGGTCATATTCATCATAAAGAAAATATTCTATAGTCTGGGTCTTTTTATCTTTTGTTCCTGTTATTTCAACCTGCATAATAGTAAACTCTGCTTCCTCCTCACCCAGTTTCCATTTATCAAATAACATAGACGAGGTTACTTCCAGTGGAACAACCTTTTTGCCCTTAACCATAACCGGTGTGGTATCAAAAAATCCGGCTGATTTTAAAGACTGGATGAGATCAATATGTCCGGGATAACGCAAAGTCTTTTCTTTCATGTCGGGTATGTGAGACATAGTGTATAACAAACTGCGTAAACCATCTGTATTAAAACTTTCTAAAGTGCCCGCAAATTCAAAATTTACCTGCTCTACATCACTCAATGCCGGTCGGGTAATAATATGTCCATTTTCAACATAGCGGGCAGGACGGGTGTATTCTTCAATCACGTCAACGGGAGAAAATGGTGCTTTGTATTCAAATGGCTGTAGTCTTACTTTCGGCAAGCCACCAACCAGGCAATTAAACCTGCTCACATCCATGAGGCTGTTATAATAACCTAAAATCAGGTTGCTCATTCCGGGCGCCACCCCGCAATCTACAATGGCTGTCACATTTTTCTTCTTTGCCAGTTCATCAAGCTCCAATGCATTTTCCGGGAAGAAAGATATATCTGCCACATTTTTACCGGCTTTTATAATGGCTTCCAGTGCCTGGTATCCCAAAAAGCCGGGCACTGCGCTGACTACCAGGTCGAAGCCCTGCAGCATTTCAGCATAGTTTGAAAACCTGGAAAGATCGGCAACACGACATTGGACCGGGTGTTTTTTCAACATTAAAAGGTTAGGCTCACTGATGTCAAAACAGGTTACGTTGAATTTCTCCGAAAGGTCAATTGCCATTGCGCGTCCAACCATACCTGCGCCTAAAACTGCCACATTCATAACAAGGAATTTTGTGCCTTGCAAAGGAAAGGGATTTATTAATAATATACTTATTTAACCCTTTATTCACACGATTAAAATTACATTTAATGATATTTACCAATATACCACATCATGAAAAAAATATTTACATTTTTACTTTGCCTAACCGTTGCATGCAGCAGCCAGGCCCAGTTTGGCAAATTGAAATCTTTAATAAGTAAAGACTCATCTTCCGGAAATATAACTGACAAACTTAAAAATTTACAGGGAGGTGGAAATAGTTTATCCTCAGAGGAAATTACAGGAGGTTTAAAGGAAGCGCTAAGCACAGGTGTAGTAAACAGTACTAAACTACTCAGTAAGCCAGATGGTTTTTTTGGAAATGAATTATTGCGCATTGCCATGCCTGAAGAGGCAAAGAGTGCAGAAAATACTTTGCGTAAGGTAGGTATGTCTTCCTTAGTTGATAAAGCCATTTTATCAATGAACCGGGCAGCGGAAGATGCGGCGGGTAATGTTGCTTCTGTTTTCCTGGATGCAATAAAAGGTATGTCCGTGAATGACGGACTAAAAATTCTGAAAGGAGGTGACTTTGCTGCTACTGATTATCTAAGAGTTACCACTACAGGAATTTTGACTGAAAGGATGCGCCCGGTCATTGATCAGTCACTTCAAAAAGTGAACGCTACCCAATATTGGAATACTGTTTTTACCAGTTACAATAAAGTATCCGGGAAAACGGTAGAAACCGACCTGGTTGCCTATGTAACGGCCAGTGCCCTGAAAGGTTTATTTCATACCATCGGCCTGGAAGAACAAAAAATAAGGAAAGATCCTGCGGCGCAGGTAACCGAGCTTATGAAAAAGGTTTTTGGCAATAAATAATCCCAGAATAATAGCAAAAAAAAAGAGTGCAGAACTGCACTCTTTTTTTATATAAGTAAATCAATTAAATATCAATTGCTTCCCCATAGGCTGCTGCTGTAGCTTCTTTCATTCCTTCACTCATTGTAGGGTGAGGATGTATGGCGTTTAGTATTTCATGGGCTGTGGTTTCCAGCTTACGGGCTACTACAGCTTCAGCGATCATCTCTGTTACATTTGACCCGATCATATGGCAACCCAGGAATTCACCATATTTGGCGTCATAGATCACCTTTACAAATCCTTCTACCGCACCAGAGGCGCTGGCTTTACCACTGGCCATGAAAGGGAATTTACCCACTTTTATTTCATAACCTGCATCCTTAGCCGCTTTTTCTGTATATCCAACCGAGGCTATCTCGGGAGTACAATAGGTACAACCCGGAACATTGTTATAATCGATATGATCAGTTTTATGTCCGCTGATGTGCTCGGCTGCAATGATACCTTCTTTACCTGCCACGTGTGCCAAAGCCTGGCCCGGAGTACAGTCGCCTATGGCATAAATACCTTTAATGTTTGTTTGTTGATTTGCATCTACAATTATCTTTCCCTTATCGGTTTTAATTCCTAAGGCTTCAAGACCTATGTCTTCAATATTGGCTACTACGCCAACTGCGCTTAAGAGGATATCTGCTTCAAGAGTCACTTCACCGGAAGCTGTTTTAACTGTGGCCTTAACCCCGTTGCCTGAAGTATCTACCTTCAGCACTTCACTACTGGTCATAATTGTCATTCCCTGCTTTTTGAATTGCTTCTCCAGTTCTTTGCTGATATCCTCATCTTCCACAGGCACAATTCTCGGCATGAATTCAACAATAGTTACCTTTGTGCCCATGCTGTTATAGAAATAAGCAAACTCAGACCCAATAGCCCCACTGCCGCAAATGATCATGCTCTTTGGCTGACCCGGCAAAACCATTGCTTCACGATAGCCTATAATTTTTTTGCCATCAATAGGAAGTGATGGCAATTGACGTGCTCTTCCACCTGTAGCGATCACTATATTGGCACCTTCCACCACTGACTTTTTATTATCAGCCCCGGTTACTTCAACTTTACCTGGTGCGATCACTTTACCATAACCCATGATGACATCAATCTTGTTTTTCTTCATCAGGAATTGCACTCCTTTGCTCATTTTATCCGCTACACCGCGGCTACGCTTGATTACCCCGTCAAAATTATGAGTGGGGCTGCTAACATTTATTCCATAATCAGCGGCATGCTTGGCGTATTCATATACCTGCGCGCTTTTGAGCAAGGCCTTGGTAGGGATACAGCCCCAATTAAGGCAGATACCACCGAGGCTCTCCTTTTCAATAATTGCCACTTTTTTGCCCAGTTGGCTGGCTCTAATTGCGGCAGGGTAACCACCCGGCCCGCTTCCTAAAACAATTACATCATATGCCATAATAATAGTTGAGTATGATCTTTAAAGTTAAGGGGGCAAAATTACTTTAGATAGAGGTACCAGCCAAAGCTATTTTATGGAGCCTGAACTATGCCGGGGAATGAATTTTAACCATTCCCTGTGGGCTATACCTGCTTTTATGTGTATTTTTGAAGGAATGAAACTACTATTAACCCTGTCTATTATTTCCTTTAATATTTTTATTTCTAAAGCTCAGATTCCATCCTGGAAGATTACTGATGTAGAAAATTATATTGACTCTTCCCAAGGTGTAGTGGTGGTTAATATGTGGGCAACATTTTGTAAACCTTGTGTGGCTGAATTGCCCGGTTTTATACGGATAGTGAATGAACATAAGAATGATAAGGTAAAACTTTTGATGGTCAGTCTCGACCTGCCTTCTTTTTACCCAAAAAAAATTGCCTCATTTGCTGTTCGAAAAAATTTTAATTCCAATATTGTCTGGTTGAATGAAAGTAATGCAGATTATTTCTGTCCGCGTATCGACAGCGCCTGGAGTGGGTCTATACCTGCCACGCTTTTTGTAAATACACGCACAGGATACCGCCGTTTTTTTGAAGAAGAACTTGATGCAGTAACCTTTGAAGCAGAATTAAAAAAAGCTATCCGGAATTAGTTGGATATAGAATTTTTGTGTTGATATTGCCTGACCCTGGTCGTTACGTTTTCCCTTATGTTCACATAAAAGAAGTTGATATCCGCTATGTGGTAATTTTTCATGGTAAGTAAAATATTCCCGAAAAAGCGGGGTTTGCTGGTCCAGAGTATGTTTCCATGAACCTGGGCATCCACTAAACCTTCTTTTATTGTGGTGAAATCCCTTAATATTCCACCTTTGTTAAGGCTGGCAGGAGCGTAATCAGTGGAAGTATTCCATAATAAAGGATTGGTGACAACGCTCGTAAATTTTTCTTTGGCGATGAAATTGGGCTCAATATATCCCTTTTCATAAGTACGCCAGCTCACAAAACAACCAAGGTCGGACGAATCACGGCAAGGTTGTACAGTTGTGAATGTATGCTCCGGTACGGCCATGCCTAACAGGTAGGCGCAGACTAATTTCTTTTGTAATGGTTGGTTGTCGAAAAACTCTTTCACCAGGCGGGTAGCGTGTGTGGTGCCCTGGCTGTGGGAAGCAATGATAACAGGACGGCCATTATTGTAATGTGCCAGGTAGTAGAGGAAGGCTGTGCGGATATCGTTATATGCAAGGTCAAAAGCATTTAACGCGTGTACGGTATCGCGGGTGTAGTAAGCTTTTAAATTTGCCTGGCGGTACCGTGGGGCAAACACCCGGTTACCATCCTGGAAAGCGCTTGCCTGGTACAAAATGGAGGTAAGATCTGTTTTCGAATTGATGGCATTGTCGTCTATTGAAGCGTTCCACCTGCTGTCAGTAACCTGTGTAAAGGATGTAGGATAAAGAAAAAACACATCGGCAACTGAATCGGTTTTAAAACCTGTCTGGAGCGGAGCCGGTACACTATCTGACGGATCCCATTTCCATGGATGTGCAGCCCAATATTCAAGCTGATCATAATGCGGAATGCCATCCGGACTCTGGAATTCATTTTGAGTACGATAAGCCTGGGTTTTGCGGCTGCAGGAGATAATACATACCGAAATGGCCAACAAGACCAGGGTCATTCTAACATTCATACCAGGGTATTTAAAAACAACCCCGCAATTGCGGGGCTTAGTGCTTATTTAAAATTATTTGTTTCGTTTAATGGTGCAGCCCACACTTCTTGTTTCCTTCACCGTTACTTCCTTACCCCTGGCTGCCTGGTCAATGGCATTTCTAAGGTGGGTTAGCGATACAGCAGTTTCATCTGAAGGGTTGTCATCGATTGCACCATGGTAAACCAGTTTAAGATTTTTGTCGAACAGGAAACATTCTGGTGTTCTCTTAGCGCCGAAAGCATCGGCTACGCGGTGGTCCTGGTCAATTACATAATTCCAGTAGTAAGGCTGCTGCTTAGCATACAGTTTCATTTCTCCAAAACTGTCATCACTTTTACGCTGCGCCTCGTTGCTGTTAAGTAGAATAACCCCATAACCCATCTTGGTGGCAAAATTGGCTATATTAATTGTTCGTTGCTGGTTTTTAAGCACGTATGGGCAGGTGTTACAAGAGAACATCACCAATACTCCATTTTCTTTTACTTGATCTTTCATAGACACTTTCACTCCGGAAACATCCAGCATTTTATGATCTGCCATAGGCATTTCACTTCCTATCGGTAAAGAATCAGCTACAGTAAACGCGGTAATACCTGTGGCAGCTAATAAGATGAGTAGTAAATTTTTCATAGCTGCAATTTAACCAAAGAATCACAAAGCAAAATTGTTTACAGACTACTATTCAAAATTTAACAGGTAATTATTGTTCAGGGAGCTCCGGCGGCGGGTTAATTTTGCTTTTGAGAAGGTTGATGCTTACATTCAGTTCGAAACCTATCAGCAACACCAGTGAGTTGATGTACACGAGTGCCATGAATACCATAACGGTTCCTATAGATCCATACAATGCATTATATCTCCCAAAGTTATTTACATACACTGAGAAGCCCAATGAAGCGAGGATACTAAGACTGGTGGCCAATACGGTGCCGGGTGAAAGCAGCTTCCATCTTTTTTCTATGGCAGGTACATACTTATAAATAAAGGCAATGGCAAAGAAAACCAGTAACACCATTAAAACCCAGCGGGCATAGCTGATAACTTCTCTCCAGCCACTGCTTTCTACAACCAGCGCCAGTAATTTACCCTGCATAATCAGTAATACGAAATAAAGCATCAGGAGTCCAAACATAAGTATGGTCAGTTTAATAGCCATCCAGCGCCGGTAAACCCACTTCTTTCTTTCAAACCCCGCATATTTTTTATTAAAGGCGCGCATAAGCCGCATCATGGCATTAGACGCAAAGAAGAGGGATAGCAATAATCCAAAGGATAGCAACCCCAGGCGGGTGCCTTCAATAAATGAATCTACAAAACGGATAAGCTCACCATTATATTCACGGTTGGGTATAATATCGAAAATGATACTATGCAACTGAATTTTTAAGTTTCCCATTGAAATAAACGGGAGATGCGGAATAAGCGAAAAGAGGAACAAAAGAGACGGAGGTACTGCCATGATAAAATTAAAAGAAATGGCAGCGGCTCTTTCAGCCAGCCCGTTGATCTTTACCTGGCGGTGAAAAAATTCAATGACATCATATAAAGGCAGCCCTCTGAAACCAGGCAGGTATATCGACTTGCTTTTACGTAATGCAAAAGCTATTATTTTATTTGAAGCAAATATTTTTTCCAGGTGTCGGCGCAATTACTGGTTTTTTTTACGGGTGATCAAACTATCCAATGCCTGCTGGTATGCCTTAGCGTAAACAAGGTGCTGGGTGTAAGTGGAAGCGAAGTTAGAATAACCATTAAAATCAGGTTTGGCTACAAAGAAAATATAATTGGTGGCAGGCATGTTCAAAACTGAATCCATGGTAGCCCTGGTGGCCGTACTGATAGGACCGGGAGGTAAGCCCGAGTTACGGTAAGTATTGTAAGGGGAGGAGTAGTCGAGATGTCCATGTAAAATTCTTTTTAATCCAAAATTACGCATGGCATATTTCACGGTAGGGTCGGCCTCAAGCCGCATACCTTTATTAATCCGGTTAAAATATACACTGGCAATAAGTCCTTTATCACCGGCTTTATTAGTTTCTTCTTCCACGATACTTGCCAGAGTATATACTTCTCCGGGATCCAGGCCAAAAGCACGGGCCCTGGCAATCCGCTCTTTTGTCCAGAATTTATTTTTCTCTTCCAGCAACCGCAGGAATACCTTTTTGAAGGAACCGTTCCACTTCAACAGGTAGGTGTCGGGTATTACTATCGTCATTACGGTATTAGTGTCTAATTGGTAGGCAGACAGCGAATCATTGCTGGTCAGGAAACGGATGGCTGCGGCCGAATCGGCTTCAAACAAACGGCCCACTTTAGAAGCAAGGTCTTCTTTGGTACGAAGCTTATTAATAACCAGTTTTACCGGTACCTGGGAGCCGCGTTTCAGCATTCTAACGAGGGAAACAAGGCTGGAACCTCTGCTGATTTCATATTTACCGGGTTTCACTTCATGGTAACCTGCGCGTTTTGATACCTGGTCGAATAACCAGGGGTTGCTGATTATATGGGCGGTGTCCAGTGATTTTTTAAGTTCTGCATAGCTGGTACCGGTTTTAATATAAAGAAACCCACCTACCGGTGAAGAAATGGTAGGACCAAATACCTGCCAGGCAGCAAAAAGTGCCACCAGTAACACAACCAGAATAAGCGCGATTATTTTTTTCATCATTGAACCAGGTTAACTTCAACAAAGTAAATAAAAAACCCTGCTCAAAAAGAGCAGGGTGTACAATTTTAATTTTATTGACTATGGTGCAGGTGCAGGAGCCGGGGTTTGAGCCGGCGCTGGCAAAGGAACCGTATTAGGAGCAGGGTTGTTTTGCGGGGCAGGCTTGGTATTTACACCTTTTAAAAGTTCATCGTTAGCTGAAGATCCTGTAGCATCCCGGGGAATAAATGCCGGGGATATGACACACAATATACCAACCACAGCGGCAAAGATCCAGGTGCCTTTCTCCATTACATCAGTTGATTGTTTAACGCCCATTAGCTGGTTGCTGAATCCACCCAAAGACCCGGTAAGTCCGCCACCTTTAGGATTTTGAACCAATACGATCAGTCCAAGAATGATTGAAGAAATTATTACCAAAATTCCGAATAATACAAGCATGTTATTTTTCTTTTATTTTATCTGATTTGGCAGCAAAGTAAGCCCTTTTTTCAGGATTGAGCAAACTTAATTTATCATATATCCCGCGGGCCTTACCGGGTTTTCCTTGCGAAAGATACACCTCAGCCATTGATTCGGTAATGACCTCCGCTTCCTGGTTACTTATTTCTGCTATATGTTGTACCGTAGCATCCAGTTGGTCATTTCCCGCTGCCAGTTTTTGCTCATGTACTTTCTTCATGGTTTTTAACCAATCAGTAAAGCTTTTTAATTGTTTACCCAGTTTATCGTCCGGCTTTACTTCTTCGCTTAATTTGATTCCCTGCGATGCGAAATAGTCGGTAGCAAACAGTGGCTCAAACAACATCTCCGCACCAGTTGATTCTTTAGACTCTTTACCAGTATTGGTAGCGGTATCTATGGAGATGGGACCTGGCTGGTGTTGCAGTAAATGTTGCAGATAATATGGATTGGTTACATGTAACCCTGTGCGGCCCGCCACCTCTTCATAATCAGAATCATCTTTATTAAGCTGGGAGAGCAGGTATAACTGTGCCATACTGAAATATGGATATTCCTCAGCCAGTTGCCGCGCCTTAACTATCGGGTTGCCCTTTGCGTCTCCAAATATGCTGTAAAAAAGGTCAGGCTGTAACATAGGTCAAAACTAAGCGTTAAAAGAAAAGGATACTACCAGTTGGAAAAAATTTTATTAAAAACCTCATCCACGATATTTTTCACGATATCCGTGTTGAGAGTTGATTCGGCTTCTGTAAGTGACTGGGTAGCTGAAAAATCAAAAGTCCGGGATACATCGGATTCAAAATTTTTGGTATCATCTAACCTGTTTTTAAACACCAGGTGAAAGCCTACTGTTAACCGGTTCCCGCTGGAATTATTGCCCGTAATACTTATGGTAGAAGTATAATACTGGGATACATAGCCGCTGATATCATAATGTGCATCATCACTGTTGGTTTGTTTCAAACGGGTGGTGTTGATAATCTTGGCTTTTAATTTTTCGGTGAGTTGCGGGCTGAGCTGGGTATTAATATACTGTGCTTTATTTTCTAAATAATTTACACGGAAGGTTTTAATTTCTGCCGGTATAGGGGAGGTGTCCTTGAATCCATATTTGCAGGTGGAGGAGGATAGCACCAGAATCAACAGGCAGCCAGTTAAAAAATTAAACGATATTTTTTTAGACATACTAATGGTTATTTACCCTTACTTATAATTCTTCAATATCGTATTCTTTCAGTTTGCGGTATAATGTTCTTTCACTTATGCCCAGGTCCAGCGATGCATCTCTGCGTTTTCCACGATGTTTCTTCAGTGCTTTAATAATGAGTTCTTTCTCTTTATCCACTATGCTTAAAGATTCCTCTACATCTTCGTGAGACTGGATATTGTTGTCACCATTACCGTTTCCATTGCCCCGGTAATATACAGGGGGCGTATAACCCGGAGTGTTATGAGTGTTCAGTTCTTTCACATTATTGTCTGCAAAGCGGGACTGGGCCTGGTTAACCATAGGAGGATTTTGCAGAAGATCAAAAAACATTTTCTTTAATTCATTGACGTCCTTTTTCATATCAAAAAAAAGTTTGTAAAGAATTTCTCTCTCGTTGGCAAATTCACTGTGAGTGACACTACCGGATCCGCCGGCGAGAACGGGCAAGCGTGAATGTTGCTCGGGTAAAAATGCTTTCAGTTGGTCCGCGTTGATATTTTTATCTACACTCAATACTGAAATCTGTTCGGCAATATTTTTCAATTCGCGGATATTCCCGGGCCAGTTATAGTTGATCAGCATATCTTTTGCATCCTCAGCCAGTTGAACCGGTATAGCTTTATAACGGTCAGCGAAATCTGCAGAAAATTTTCTGAATAACAGTAATATATCTTCCTGCCTGTCTCTCAGCGCCGGTACCCTGATAGGCACAGTGTTTAGCCGGTAATAAAGGTCTTCCCTGAACCGTCCATTGTGAGTGTATTCCAGTAATTCTTTGTTAGAAGCGGCAATTACTCTTACATCTGTTTTCTGCACCTTGCTGCTGCCCACCCGGATGTATTCGCCTGTTTCCAGTACCCGCAGTAACCGCGCCTGGGTTCCTAACGGCATTTCACCGATCTCATCTAAAAAGATGGTTCCGCCATTCACCGTTTCAAAATATCCTTTTCGGCTGTCCACCGCTCCCGTGAAAGAACCTTTTTCATGACCGAATAATTCTGAATCGATTGTGCCTTCCGGAATGGCACCGCAGTTAACTGCAATAAATGGATTGTGTTTACGTGCCGACATGGCATGTATGATCTGTGAAAACACTTCTTTACCCACCCCGCTTTCGCCGTTTATCAATACACTAAGGTCTGTATTTGCAACCTGCACTGCAATGTTCAAGGCATAATTTAAGCCCTGTGCATTTCCTATAATTCCAAAACGGTTTTTAATAATCTGTAAATCCATATTTCTGGTTTATCCGGCAACTGTTCCTAACAGGGTTCCCGCGGTGCAGGAAGTAATGTGCACCATGACATAGTCACCGATCTTATAATGTTGTTTCGGAAACACCGCTACTTTATTCTGGTCCGTACGCCCGAAATAGTCATCCGGTGTTTTTTTTGAGGGCGCTTCTATCAAAACCTTTAAGGTTTTACCCACTTCTTTCTGCATGTTTTCCAGGGAGTGACCACGATACAGATCCACCAGCTCCTGTAAGCGTCTCTTCTTTACAGTAAGAGGCACATCATCTGTAAACCTCCGTGCTGCCAGGGTTCCAGGTCTTTCTGAATAAAAATAAAGATAGGCCAGGTCGTACCTGCAATATTGCATCAGGCTTAATGTATCCTGGTGATCTTCCTCTGTTTCCGTACAAAAACCAGCGATCATATCAGTTGAAATACCACAGCCCGGAAGCACTTCGCGTATCCTGTCTACTTTGGCCAGGTACCATTCCCGGCTGTAAGTCCGGTTCATCATCTGTAATACCCTGGTGCTTCCACTTTGAACAGGCAGGTGAATATATTTACAGATATTATCGTGAGCCTTCATTACAAACAGTACTTCATCTGTTATATCTTTTGGGTGGGAAGTAGAAAAACGAACCCGCAACAACGGCGAAATATCAGCTACCATGGCCAACAGGTTTGCAAAACTCACAACTTTTCCCGTTTCATCAATCCAATGATAGCTATCCACATTCTGGCCAAGTAAGGTTACTTCTTTGAAACCGGTTTTGAAGAGAGTGATACATTCTTCAATAATACTTTCTGCTTTACGACTCCGTTCCCTGCCCCGTGTGAAAGGAACCACGCAAAATGAACACATATTATTGCAACCACGCATAATGCTTACGAAGGCTGTTACTCCATTAGAATTCAATCTTACCGGAGATATATCTGCATAAGTTTCATCCCTGCTCAACAATACATTTACTCCTTTTTGCCCGCCACCCGCTTCGGCAATGAGGGAAGGCAAACTGCGGTAGGCATCTGGCCCTACAACCAAATCAACTAATTTTTCCTCTTCTAAAAAAGCTCCTTTTAATCTCTCTGCCATACAGCCTAATACACCGATGAGTAAGCCGGGTTTCTGTCGTTTTAAAAGCCTGAATTCAGTGAGCCGCTTGCGTACTGTCAGTTCAGCTTTCTCACGGATAGAACATGTATTTAGAAGGATGAGTTCTGCTTCGGCAGGATTGGCAGTAGGATAAAAACCTTCACCTTGTAATATGGACGCTACCACCTCGCTGTCTGCAAAATTCATAGCACAGCCATAACTTTCTATATAAA
>JBKJUT010000151.1:0-14096 GCA_046590515.1 Ferruginibacter sp. | reverse complement strand
ATGCTCATTATCACGCTCCCCATACTTGCCGTTTTCATGTTTTTCACTCTTATCCTTATTATGTTTATCCTTGTTATGGCCTTTGCCATGATCCTGTGCCATACCTGACAATGCCAGGGTAATTGCGGTAGAAAGTAAAAATATCTTTTTCATAATTTGAGGTTTCCCCTATTAATAGGAATATCGTGCCATCCCTGCCATGAATTGTTAATATCACTGTTAGAAAATGTTAAATGGAATATTTTAATATGTTAGACACCTTATTTCGTATTCATTTTTTGAAAATAATTCATGTGTTAACAGATCAATACCCGCTTCATGGTGGGGGAAGCCAATGGTTGTAATGATTGCAGTATTGGATTCACTGATAAAACTTTTAAAATAAACTCATCTGCGCTACGGATGGTATTGGAATAAAAACTTTGGACGAAATCCGGTAGACAGGAGTAGGTTCATATCGCGAAGCAATAATTACTTCAACCCCTCCGGGGTCTTGTAAAAAAAGATTGCGGGCCATTACAGGGCAGTTATTGTCTTTAGATAAGTGTGAGAGTAAAATATGGCTCATAAATGCAGGGCGATGCTGGAGAAAAAAAGTGTATGCCTGTTGGTTAGAAAGATGTCCTTTACCTCCCCGGATCCGGTGTTTTAAAAAGTAAGGATACTTACCATTTTCTAACAGCTCTTCGTCGTAATTTGCTTCCAGGAAAGCAGCGTGGCACTTGCGGAAATGCATGGCCAGTTGCGGGCACGGTGCGCCGATATCAGTAAACACTCCAACAGTAACCCCGTTGCCTGAAATAATAAAGCTATGAGGATCCTGGGCATCATGGTATTTCGGAAAGGCAGTAATTACAAGCCCTCCGATGGTTACAGGTTCAAAACTTTTTAACTCCCGGCAAATATGCGGGCTCAGGTGGCACATACCTTCAAGAGTGGCGGAAGTTATATATACAGGCAATGAAAATCTTTCTGCAATCGCAGGAAGTCCACGGATATGATCGGTATGTTCATGTGAGATGAACACCGCCTTTACTTTATTCATGGAAAGTCCAAGCAGTTTCATTCTCTTTTCAGTTTCCCTGCAGGAAATTCCTGCATCAATTAAAACGGCCTCAGTATGATTGCCTACATAATAGCAATTTCCATTGCTGCCGCTGTTTAATGATGCGATAAATAATGACATGTCTGCAAATATACACTTCGGCTGTGGCCTGGGGCAGGAGTAGACATAGCTTATTATATTTAGGTATGATGGTTGAAGATATATTAACTTAATGTGGCAAAATGAAACACAAAGGGCGGCAATATTCTTTATCTACAGGAACTACCAATGTTTCACTTGTTAGTTCTCGTGGAGTAATACTACAGGAAGAAGGTGGCCTTGTAACTGTCACACTCAGCCCCCGCTGGTACGATTTATTTGCCGGGCGTGGTAAAATTACTTTTCAAAATAAGGGTAACCCTGTGATAGATTATAAAGTCATTCCGGTCCTGGCAGATAGCCGGGCCATGACTTACTTATTGTTGTGGAGTATTCCCGCCTGGCTGTTATTAGCTTATTTTTTCCCTTGGAATCCCCTGCTTGCTATCTTTTTTTTATTGGAATGGCTGGCGATGGCCTTTATTGCGCTTCCGCTACTACTAGTAACAGCATTGCTAGCCAGCGTGTATATGTTATATATATCCCCTACAATTTCCACCCTTTTCATGGTTTTGGCAGCTTGCGCGCTTTCAATCTTACTTGTATTAAGCACCTTATATTATAACCGCTCAGCCTTAAATAGGTGGATGCGTATGACTTTCAGGTAATTATGGCACACTTGCTGCATATTTCAAATCATGAAAACATTTTTACTCTTGCCAGGCTTGTTGCTTAGCTTGTTGGGGCATAGCCAAATCACAGATACTACAACCTACATTAACAGCACTTACCAGCTCAAATCCAGCATTGATACAATGCCTAAATACAATATGTATGGCGACCTGCTGAATGACGATCCTGCCTATAATCCAAAATATGCCTGGTGGAAGCCCGCTGTGCGCGTATTGGCAGCAGATGTATTTAATTGGGCATTAGCACGTTATGTGTATAAATTCGATTGGGCTGTCGTATCTCCATCTACCTGGAAAAAAAATTTCAAGGAAGGCCCTGAATGGGATAGCGATGGTTTTGGCATTAATTTCATCGGGCATCCGCATACCGGGAATTTTTATCACAACATTGCCCGCTCAAATGGATATTCCTATTGGCAATCTCTTCCTTTTGCTTTGCAGGGGAGCCTGACCTGGGAATTTCTGGGTGAGAATACCCGCCCCTCATGGAATGATATGGCAAATACCCCAATCAGCGGAATGTTTTTAGGTGAGGTATTTTACAGGCTCAGCTCCAATATACTTGATGACCGCACCAGGGGTAAAGAGCGTTTTGTCCGGGAGTTGGTAGCAGGACTTTTAAACCCGCCCCGCGCATTAAACCGTTTTACACAGGGGAAAATGCGCAGGGTTACCGACAAAGAAGTGTATCAAAAAGAGCCAGTAAATATAACAGTACGGGCTGGTGCAAACCGGATTAACCGCTTTACCGACTTTGCTTCAGGCGCCACAAATGCCATTGCAAATATTCAGTTCGATTATGGCAACCCGTTTGAGACACGCCCTCGAAAACCATTTGATATCTTCCGATTCAGGATAGACCTCAGTTATGGTTCTAACCGGCGGCTGTTAGAAAATGTGAATGGGTATGGAAATTTATTTGGACGGACCAATGATAAAAAGAACCGTTTCTGGGGCGGTTTCCAGCATTTCGATTATTGGAACAACAATACTTACGAAATAGGAAGTTTTGGATTTGGAGGAGGATTAATTGCTAAAAGGAGTATAGCTACACATTCTAATTTATATTCCACTATACACCTGGCTGCTGTGCCCCTGGCCGGTAATAATACAAGGTATGGCCCCGATACTTCTTCTGTACGAACCTATAATTTTGGCGGCGGCTTCCAGGGCAAAATTGAAGAAACACTTAACCTGAACAAATGGGCCAGTATTGGATTAACGGGTTTTTATTACTGGATACACACTTATGTGGGCATACCTGGCAACAGCATAATAGGCGTGCTGAAACCTAATGTAACCTTTCGGCTTTATAAAAATTTAAGTCTTGGTTTTGAACACCAGATTTATACGAATGACCGACGTGGGGGAGGCCAGCCCACTTTGCATAACACACGCACGGAACAAAAATTATTTTTACAATTGTTTTTAGAAGATTCAAAAAGGCAGGGGAAATATCATTAACCTCACCGGCAAAAGAGTGCGTAACAGGTGCATAATTACCATGATATTTATTTGAAAAATATGCATTCTGATATTATCTTAGAAGTATTAAAACGAAGTGCGGAGATATTTAGTGCAAAACAATTCAAATGATTGAAAGCAATCGTAAGAATGTAACAGTTATTGAAAAGTAGCGTGCTATTTCAAAGTACTTCAGAAAAGAGCATCGGGTTAGTAGTGTACTGGATTAAGACGTTCTTAAAAAGGTAATACAAAACTTGATGCTTTTTTTATAACCTCATTAAGGCTGAACCACATCAATGCTTTAATTCCTTGATCAGCCAACAAAATAAAGTTGCTTTAACCGGCAACTTTAATTTTTTGTAGACCGCTCCGTTCCAAACTCATTATTTAATACATTTGTCCTTTAATCACCCGCTTATCTTTTTATGAAAAAAAATATACTACTATCTTCATTCGTTTGCCTGTTTATTTTATCTACCCTGCAGACACAGGCCTGGGGAGTATTAGGGCACCGCATTGTGGGGCAGGTGGCAGAAAGTTATCTTTCATCTGATGCGAGAAAAGAAGTTCGGGCCTTGCTGGGAAATGAATCAATAGCCATAGCAAGCAACTGGATGGATTTTATAAAATCTGATTCTACATATAAATATTTATCAAACTGGCACTATCTGAATATTCGCAGCGGTCTAAACCAGGCGGAATTTATAAAATCAGTAGAAGCAGATACTTCCACTAATGCCTACACTAAAATATTATGGCTGTCTACAGCACTTAAAAATAAAGTGTACACCATGGAAACCCGCGGAAATTACCTGCGTATGCTTATACACCTGGTTGGCGATGTGCATCAACCTATGCACGTTGGACGCTCGGAAGACCAGGGCGGCAATAAAATAAAACTTACCTGGTTTAATGACAATGTAAACCTGCACCAGGTATGGGATGAACGCCTTATTAACTTCAGCAGTTAAGCTATACAGAATATGCAAATGTGATCAATCATGTGTCTAAGCAACAAAGAAAGGCCTGGCAGAAAGAATCTCCCAGCTTATGGTTGTGGGAATCATATCAATATGCAGAAGATATCTACGCAAATATAAAAGCGGATGACAAGCTGGGTTTTAATTATAATTTTAAATATATACACGTGGTAAATGACAGACTTTTGAAAGGCGGAGTACACCTGGCAGGCTTATTAAACGACATATTTGATTAAGGATTTCAGCGCCCCGTGTGGAAATTCTATACCCATTCGTATATTTTTTTGTACAAAGTTCATAAGTAGATAAATAACTACACGTATACCTTATAGACAACAGTAATGGTCTACCTGTTTGATTTAGAGGGTTATAGTTTATTGTTTCGTTATCTTGGTTAATAATTTTATCGTAGCTTTGCTGATAATAAGGTTTTAATTAATTTCTACCCACCTGCTGAACACTCGAGGCATTATTATTGCCATTATGATAGCAGGTATTACAACATTCCTTTTCCCAATCCTCCCGAAAAGCTTTTTCATATCCCCTTTCCTACTGTGAGCCTTATCTCTAATCTCAAAAAAAAAAATTTATGAAAAAGTTTTTACTTTCTGCGGCACTCCTGACAGGAATAATGGCTGCAAACGCACAAACACCTACTACAACCAGTCCGGCAACTAATTGCAATGTTTTCCGTGACTTCAATCAATTCGATGAAAATTTCACTACCCCAAGTATTTATTCCGGGGATGATGATGTGTCTTTGTTTTATAATGTACCTCAGGGTGCATTGGTTGAAAATAGCGGAATTACCGGTGCCCGTCGTGGGAGCGTGATTTCACCTGCCTACCTTAATGGCTTGGATAATGAAGTAACTGTTGGTTTTGCTTACGAGGCACCAATAGGAACAGAATACAGGATCAGGGTAGTATCTGCAATGTCTAATCCTCCGGAAAGAATTATGGCAACCACTGCAAATGGCCCTATTTACACTCCATTGCCTTATGCCAATGGTGCATCCTATGCATCAGGTACTATCTGCGTACGTTTAGCAGATCTGGATCTTAAAGCGAACGAAGCCTATCGCTTTGAAGTTACATATCGTTACTCAGGCGCTACCGGCACCGGGGCTCGTCCTTTCCTGTTTGATGACATTTCTCTTACTGTAGCTGGTGGTCCGTTACCTGTAGATTTCCAGGGTTTTATTTCCAAAGAAATGGCAGATGGTGGTACAAAGTTATTATGGGATGTATCTAATGAAATAAATCTGAAAGGATATAATGTAGAGACCAGTGTTGATGGAAGAAATTTTACTACTGTAGCATTTGTACAGGCTAATGGTAAAAAAGTATACAACTATGATTATGCACAAAAAGTTTCTGGCACACGTTTTTTCAGAATTAAAAGTGTAGATCTTGACAATAGTTATAAGCTAAGTTCCATACTGCGTATTAATGGTAAAGAAGTTCGCACAAGTAATATACAGTTGTATCCTGTACCTGCAGTAAGCCAGGTATATGTGCAGCATGAAAAAGTAGCAGCTAACAGTACTATCAGTATACTAAGTCCTGATGGAAAAGTAGTTCGCCAGGCAAGGCCGGTTTCAAATAGTCTGCAAACCCAGTTGAGTATCACTGACCTGAAACCAGGAGTTTACATGGTTCGTTATGATAACGGCGAAGGAAAAGTAGAAACTGTGAAAATGGTAAAAAATTAATTAGAAGAGTAAGATATAAAACCCCGGAATTACCGGGGTTTTTATTTCTTTTTATTGGTACGGTCCGATAATTGTATTTTCTTAAAGTAACCATCATCCCGCGAATAATCCGTCCCCAACTCCCCTAAATAATTACCAACATCCGTGGAACTTAACCTTTCCGATTCGTGAAAGATCACATTGATTATTTAAAATAATTCATATGCGACCTTTTTACACCTTATTATTATTATTTTCTTCTTTTACTTCTACCGCCCAGATACGCGCCAATTATTTAGATAACTCTACCCGTCCCACAAAGAGCCAGATAGAGGCTTACAGAAGTTCGATATGGAATGCGTTGCCCACTCCTGAAGGCTGGACCAATGATTTTGAAGGTATATTTACTCCGGAAGAAGAAGCTACATTGTCTGACCTGATTGCAAATCTCGAAGAAAAAACCGGCTTTGAAATCGCGGTAGTAACAGTGGATTCAAACATGGTCTCATCTGATCACTTTGAAGAATTTGCAGACCGTTTATTGTATTCGTGGGAAGTAGGTAAAAAAGGAAGAAAAAACGGTTTGGTAATTTGCCTGTCATCGCAATACAAAAGGATAACAATCAGCCGTGGGGCTGGGGTAGACCGTTATATTGATGATGGACTTGCCCGGAAGTTAATTGTAAAAGATTTCATTCCACTTTATAAGAAGCATAATTATTATGGAGGTACATTGAAAGGATTGATATCCATCATTAACCTGCTGCAACCATCCATCTGAGAAATTTCATGTGGAATAATTAGAATAATTTTGCCGGAAATCACTTTACTTGAGCACTACGGTCTTATTGGTTACACCGCCTTTCACCCAGTTGAATACGCCATACCCGGCGACAGCTTACCTGAAAGGTTTTTTAAATACAAAGGGAATCACTGCATACCAGTCTGACCTGGGTATTGAAGTAACCTCTGCACTGTTTTCAAAAAAAGGACTGCTGGATCTTTTTTCCTTTATCAGCACAAAGGCTGAATCTGGTAATGCAAGGCGGATGGTATCGCTCAGGGAAGATTATGTCAATACCATCGACGCAGTGATTTCATTCCTGCAAGGGAAAGATCCAACTTTAGCACATCTGTTATGTAAAAGAACATTTTTACCCGAAGCCTCCCGGTTTGCACAGGTAGATGATCTATCCTGGGCTTTCGGCTCAATGGGAATACAGGACAAAGCAAAACATATTGCCACTATGTACCTGGAAGACCTGGGTGACCTGGTGATGGAGTGCGCTGATCCTCATTTTGGATTTAGCCGCTACGCCGAAAGGTTAGGAAGGTCTGCAAACAGTTTTGATGAGTTATATGCTGCACTTAAACAACCTTACACGTACATAGACGAATTAATGACCGGCCTGTTAAAGAACCTGGTGGAACGTGTGCAACCGGGTCTGCTGGCCTTGTCTGATCCCTTTCCCGGTAATCTTTACACCTCCCTGCGCTGCGGGCAATGGGTAAAAGCAAACTACCCGGGGATAAAGATAGCTATGGGTGGAGGCTTTGCCAATACAGAACTGCGAAGCCTCTCCGATCCAAGAGTATTTGAATTCTATGATTTTATTACCCTCGATGACGGGGAAGCACCATTGGAAAACCTGGTAGCTCACCTGGGTGGCAAGGGTAGAGAAGTATTAAAACGGACGTTTGCATTACAGGAGGGAAAGGTTACATATTATAATAACAAAGAAATTCCCGATTACCGCCAGGGGGAAGTAGGAACACCTGATTATTCTGACCTGCTGCTGGATAAATACATATCTGCCATTGAAGTGGTAAACCCCATGCACCGGATGTGGAGTGATGGCAGGTGGAACAAGCTAACGATGGCGCATGGTTGCTATTGGGGTAAATGTACCTTTTGTGATATCTCGCTCGATTATATTAAACTCTATGAACCGGTTGCTGCAGGAATTCTCTGTGACCGTATGGAAACACTGATTGCGCAAACCGGGGAGACCGGCTTTCACTTTGTGGATGAAGCTGCCCCTCCTGCACTGATGCGCGCGCTGGCCCTGGAGATCATCCGCCGTAAGTTGGTTGTGAGCTGGTGGACCAACGTACGTTTTGAAAAAAGTTTCACTGCAGACCTTTGTCTATTGTTGAAAGAGTCGGGTTGTATCGCAGTTTCAGGTGGGCTGGAAGTGGCGTCAGACAGGTTATTGGAACTCATACAAAAGGGAATTACCGTTGCACAGGTAGCCAGGGTAACCCGGAATTTTACCGCTGCCGGTATTATGGTACATGCATACCTGATGTATGGATTTCCTACCCAGACTGCCCAGGAAACAATTGATTCCCTGGAGATGGTACGTCAATTATTCAAACACGGTGTATTGCAATCAGCCTTTTGGCACCAGTTTGCCATGACTGCTCATAGCCCGGTTGGATTAGACCCTGCCGCTTACCAGGTGAAAAAAGTAAGTGGTGTGCCGGGTACGTTTGCCAATAATGACATCGTACATGAAGATCCTACCGGCGCAGACCATGATACTTTCAGCTTTGGCTTAAAAAAATCGTTGTTGAATTACATGCATAATATCGGTTTTGATGAACCATTACAAAAATGGTTTGATCATAAAGTGCCAAGAACCAAAGTATCCCCTGATTATATTCTGAATGAATTATACGAGGAGCTTCCACCTGAAAAACCGACAACCAAAATTGTCTGGTTGGGCAAACCTGCCGCTGTTGATTTCTTCGTGCAATCAAAAAAGGGAAACCAGCGCGACATGGCCACCCTCATGTTTACATCAAAATCCGGTGCTCAAAGCATACAGGTAGAACGTTTGAAAGGTGAATGGTTAAAAGCCACACTTGATAAAGCCACAGTAAACCATCCGCCACTCACATTAGGTGGTGTAAAAGAAAGTTATGAAGCTGCAGGGTTGGAAGACTTCGAATTATTTTTTGACAACAAACCTGTGAGTACTTTAAAAAACCTGGGATTGCTGCGGCTTTAATTAACCGCTGGTACTGCCATAGCCCCGGATATTCTTGCCTTCCATATAATTCATGAATGCTTTATTGCATACCCGGTTACCGCCAGGAGTAGGATAATTTCCTGTAAAATACCAGTCGCCTTTGTTATTAGGGCAAGCTGCATGCAGGGTTTCTATTTTCTGATAGATTACATCTACCGGAATAGTTACTTCTTTTGGTGTAATGAGCTGGCTGATGCGTGAAGAAATCTCTTCAAGTGAAAAATGTTTATATACCTGGCGCACTACATTCTCAGAGTGCAGTAGCCCGCTTTTTTCCAGGTCCCTGCATTTTTCGAGCAGTTCATTTAAAAATGATTCTTCGCCTCTTTCATGCATCAGGCTGACAGCAGCTTTAAAGGCGATAAAATCTCCCATCTTACTCATGTCTATTCCATAGCAATCGGGATAGCGGATCTGTGGGGCGGATGAAACGATAATAATTCTTTTAGGTTTCAGGCGGTTCAGCATCCTGATGATACTTTCTTTGAGCGTAGTGCCGCGCACAATGCTGTCGTCTATCACCACCAATGTATCTTCATGTGGGCGCACGGTGCCGTACGTGATATCATACACATGCTGAACCATCTCGTTGCGGCTGTTGTCTTCTGTAATGAAAGTGCGCAGTTTCACATCTTTAATAGCAATCTTTTCTATCCGGACTTTTCGGTTTACCATTTCCGTTAGTTTCTCATCATCGTAATTTTTCCCCCAGCTCAAAATACGTTCGACCTTTATCTGGTTGAGATAATCCTCTGCTCCCTTGATCAGTCCATAAAAGGCGATTTCAGCAGTGTTGGGGATAAATGAGAATATGGTATTTTTAAGGTCATAGTCCACAGCCTTCAGCACGGTAGCACTTAGCTGGTAGCCCAGTTCAATACGTTCGCGGTAAATTTTCTCATCACTGCCACGGCTGAAATAAATTCTTTCAAAACTGCAGGCCTTTCTTTCCTGTGCCGGGATTACCTGTTCTATAGAGTAGCTGCCATCTGCTTTAGCTATAAGCGCGCAGCCCGGCATCAATTCTTTTACTTCATTTTCTTCGAGGTTGAAAGCTGTACGGATTGCTGCTCTTTCGCTGGCAGCCACAATAACTTCATCGTTTATATAATAATAAGAAGGCCGTATTCCATGTTCATCTCTTACGACGAACCCATCCACGTTGCCTACAATACCTGCGAAATGAAAACCGCCATCGAATAACGGCACCGATTGTTTTAATACCTGTAACACATCCATACTTCCAGGAGTAACCTCATCTGCCTTAACCAGGTAATGATAGATTACTTCCATCATGGCAGCCAGGTCGCTCTGGCAATCAAAATCATCAGGATGTAAACCGATTGAATCAAACAGTTCCTGGGTGTTGACAATATTAAAATTCCCGGCGAGGGCAAGGTTGCGGGAAGGGATCGTATTTTTTTTTATAAAAGGATGGCAAAACTGTACATTGTTTCTGCCCTGTGTGCCATACCGTAAATGCCCCAGCAATAATTCTCCCATGATGTTAAGGTGTCCTTTCATCAGGCCGGGGTGATGCTTGATACCAGGTTGGTAGGTTTCTACTTCTTCTATTTCTTTCCATATCTGCGAAAAAAGATCGGCTATAGGTTGACTGGCATTGCTGCGCAGGCGATACATAAATGGATAGCCTGGTTCAGTATTCAATTTAACTGCGGCAATTCCGGCTCCATCCTGGCCACGATTGTGTTGCTTTTCCATTAACAGGTACAGCTTATTCAGCCCGTACAAAACCGATTGATGTTTTTTCTGGTAATAGCTAAAAGGCTTGCGAAGGCGAATGAAGGCAAGCCCGCATTCGTGTTTGATTGAATCACTCATGTTGTGCGGCCTATTGAGGTGCAAAAGTACTTGATTAGCCAGCAGCAAACAAAAATCCCCGCAGTGGCGGGGATCTGAAAATTTTAAATTTTGTATGTACTATAATCCACTAATAGTAAAACCAACCTGGTATAATTTCATATCTGCTGCCACTCCGCTTTTAAACAGTGAAGTCAGGTTATAAGCACCAAATAAAGAAAATATACCATAACCAACCCTGGCTGTAGCGGCCAGCCTGCTGGTATTGAAATAACTTTTCGACAGCACTTTTGAGGCGGCACTGTTAATTGTTGCGCCGTCTTTTGAGCGCAGGGTTTTCCCTTTTGTATGCGCATTCAACATCACCCCGCCTTTTACACCCAGGGCACCCTTCCAGGCTTTGTTTGAATTGGCCGGGTTGGATGAAAACCTTACTTCAAGAGGCACTTCCAGGAAGGCGGTTGACAGTTTATATTTTTTATAATTTTGGGAAGAATCAGTAGCCCGGAATGGCAATACCGGGTTAAGGGAAGCAATATCCACTTCCATTTTTTTGAAGAAAATGTTGCTGGTTCCAACCCCTACGCCAAAGGCCAGACTAAAATGCTGATTACCCTTAAAAGGTTTATCCAGCATCAGGTATACATTAGCACCACGGCTAAAACCACCCATGTGGCTATTGATACTGTCCGGGGTGCCACTCCAATGATCAGAACTGAATTGCACCATCAGGTGATCTGCAGCGCGGTCAGCAAGGTTATATTTATCCTTCTTTTGGGAAAAGGCCGGCAGGGATACTATAGCCAAAGCGAATACCAATAATTTTCTCATAATGAATTTTGTGCGGCAAATCTAATAAGGTGCCGGGTTAATGAAAGGTTAAATGCCCGGTTTATCAGGGCTATTGTTTAACAGGGCGCAAATGTACCGTATATATAGATTAATACAAAGATTGTAGTAAAACAACTATAGTAAAGGGTTTCAGGTCAACAAAGGTCAAAAAAAGTGACTGAATTGTAGGAAAATTCAAAACTTTGCTGTATGTTTATGTCCTCAAACTCTGAAAGCCTCCCTAACAGGCACTCCACATCCTTGATTAATCACTTATACATGACTGCAGGCTATTAGCCCTACCCCTGATCCCATCATCCAGGAAATTCCTCTTTGTTATCATCTTGTATCCCTGTGACTGAACCGGAGCGTTGACAAACGTAATCCTAAGCCACTGCTTACTATCTGTAAACCTTTAAAAATAACAACAATGGAACAAACATTTACCTGGACGTACAAAATCATCAAGAGCTGTAACAATGACTTTCATTTTGATTGTGCCGATGTACTGATATCGCTATTCAAAGTAAAGTATGGCGAATCAGATATGGTCTTCCAGCTCCGTCAACTCCGCGAAAACAAATGGGTAGCCGTACACGGTATCCTGGTTTAAAAATATGGGGGTTTCAATATATGGTTTGGGGAAACCCAGGCCATTTTTTTTGCCTGTAAGTGAAGGGAAATATATGTGATTCCTTATGCAATATCTTTCTGGCGAATTGCGTTAATGTAGCCACTTGGTTTTATTACTTTAAAGTCCCGGAGAAGAAATCCCCCAAGGTTGAAATTAAAAGGACTGAATGCTGTTTGCCTCTGAACACGTATTGGGATAATGAAACCATCCCCCATGAAACCCCATATTTTTTATGGGGCTTTTTTTATGCCATCACCCGCCACCTCGATCATCTGGGGTGTTTCCGTAATAACAAGTTGCTGTTGATTGTTGGCAGGAGAGCGGGTGCCGGTTGTATTTTTACCCATCGTTACTAAACTTTTTATTCCCTGCACTCCGGTATTAAAAGTGTAGGAAAAGCGGGCATTCCTTGCCGTGGGTGACCATAATACAAACAAGGTGTTGCCACTCTTATCCTGGTACTGCTGGATACGTACCGTATCTTTTCCTGCCGGCTGCAACCGGTCGCTGACGAAATCTTTTCCTTTTAATTCATTATCTACGGTCTTAAAATAATAATAGGCTAAACGCTTCCGGTAATAAGGAACATACGCAATGATAGTATCAAGTGCCAGCAAACCCGAAGCGTTGAAAGTGCCGCAGGTAGTGCCTTCTATAATACGGTCAGCCAGCCAGAACTGGCAGGTAAAATCGAGGTTGGCGGCTGCATGCAGCAACAGGTCACGGGCTATAAAATTGGCATGGGTCTGCTCAATGCTTTGCCCGTCAATGTCGGGCACATTTACAAAGCTGTTTCCATAGCGGCTTTTTCCGCAGTATTGTTCCTGTTGGTTCTTCACCAGGCGCTCATAGGCGTCATAGCCGGTTTCGGTATTGGCAACCAGTGCATGGGGGGCCAGGCTGTCACGGAATTTTTTGATATAATGCAGTTTTTCTTCCAGGCCGGTTACCGGGCTTTCCGGCGCATATCCCTTACCGTTTAGGCCCATCCAGGCAGCCGTAGTGGCGTACGCATGAATATTAATGACGTCTGAAGCAAACTTGTGATCTGTGCGGTTCCAATAAAACCAGAAAGCCATTGCTTCCAGGTATTGCGGGTTCATATTAGCCAGTCCGGGCATACTCATTAAAATACCGTTTCCGCAATTGCGTACGCCTACAGTTTCACCTTTATAACGCAGGGTATTTTCATGGCCATCGTAAAGCGCTGAGCATAGTGCAGCCATCTCATCCGGCATGTACATGCCTGCGCCCAGGAATTTTCCGTCGAACTCATTGCCCAGTTCCAAAAGCTTCATTGGTTTTGGACGACTACCGAACCGCGCTGCCAGTTTCTTGGTAACCCAGGCAATATGTGCGTAGGCAGCAGGCTGCGCAGCTATGTTGTTACAGGTTTCAATACCGCCTATCTGGCGACTGCCTTTACATAGCTGGTAGTCGATGGCTTTCCGATCTGTAAGAAAACCTGTGGAATTTTTAGCGGGGTTTACCTGGGAAGGTACAGTAAGGCCTACCATGGCATAGAAATAATCCACGTTGTTTTCAAAAAATTTATCCGCATACACGGTTTCAAGTGCATTCAAACCTTCGCCGTTGTTGTGAAGATTATCGAGGCTGTCAATATAATAACGCATGGCGCCATATATCCGCATATGATCGAATTGCACGGAGTAATCCACATCTTCCTTTGTCTGGTAATCTTTGCCCTTGCCATCTCCCAGGGCTGAGTTGGTGCCGAAACGGTGAGACGGGTCCGGCAGGATAGAAGTGGCTGCGGGTGGTTTTGCCAGGGTATCCAC
>JBKJUT010000258.1:0-6380 GCA_046590515.1 Ferruginibacter sp. | reverse complement strand
GAACCATTACAGTGAATGCAAAACCAAATGCCAGTTTCAGTTATTCACCAACAGGCACCTGCTTACCAATAACCGGGCTGGTACAGTTTACTTACAATGGAACGGCAGTAACCAGTTATGCGTGGAATTTCGGTGATCCCGCCAGTGGTGCAGCCAATACATCTGCAATAGCCAACCCTACTCATAATTACAGCAATACAGGCAATTATAATATCACCTTGACTACTACTGGTGCGAATGGTTGTACAGATGATACAATTATAACCCGGACTTTCAGTGTTACACCTGAGTTAACCTACCCGGCCCTGTCGCCTGTGTGCGAAAGCGCAGGTGTACAATCAGTGGCTACTGCTTCGGTATTGAACGGGGTTTCAGGAACGGGAGTGTATTCCGGTCCTGGCACAGATGCGGCGGGTAATTTCAATCCTGCTATAGCAGGTCCTGGCACTCATACTATCACTTATACATTTACGTCTACGGGTAACTGTACAGCGGCTACCACCCGAACCATTACAGTGAATGCAAAACCAAATGCCAGTTTCAGTTATTCACCAACAGGCACCTGCTTACCAATAACCGGGCTGGTACAGTTTACTTACAATGGAACGGCAGTAACCAACTATGCGTGGAATTTCGGTGATCCTGCCAGTGGTGCAGCCAATACGTCTGCAATAGCCAATCCCACTCATAATTACAGCAATACAGGCAATTATAATATCACCTTGACTACTACCGGTGCGAATGGTTGTACAGATGATACAACTATAACCCGGACTTTCAGTGTTACACCCGCTTTAAGTTATTCAGCCTTACCGGCAGTTTGTGCCAATACAACCGGTTCAATTTCTGTGGCTTTGGCATCAGTTACTAATAATGTAATGGGAAGTGGAATTTATTCCGGTCCTGGTACAGATGCTGCCGGCAATTTTAATCCAGCCACCGCCGGCCCGGGTACACATACTATAATGTACAATTTCACCTCCAGTGGAAACTGCCTGGCTTCCATTTCACAAACCATAAAAGTATTACCTAAGCCAACCTCGGGCTTTACTGCCAGTAACAGTATCTGTGCAAATCAATCGGCCACCATTACCAGCAATGCAACTATCAGCAGTGGTACAATTGCTTCATATACCTGGTTAATGGGAGATGGCAATACAGTCAGTCAAACCAATGGCAATTCTTTTACACATGCTTACCTGGGATTTGGAAGTTATGTTGTACGGTTTGTGTCTGTTTCCGATAGTGGATGTATAAGCGATACAAGTTTTCAAACCGTGGCTGTGCATGCTATACCGGTTACAAATTTTACCCTTCCTGTCTCAGTATGTATGCCGGACGGGGTGGTTAACTTTACGAATGCCACGACTATACCGGACAATAGTTCCATTTCATATTTATGGGACTTTGGTGACCTGGCCACTTCTACACAGGCCAATAGTTCGCATGTATACGCGGCTTCATCATCTTACGATATCAGGTTAACTGCTACCTCCCAATATGGATGTATTAAAGATTCAGTAAAAACATTTGACGCATTTTTTGATAAGCCAGTAATATTTTTTGTGCCGAGGCCTGATACGGTATGCCAGGGTACGCCGATCTCGTTCCTGGTTTCAAACGGAGGAGGATCATCCATCACCAATTATTTCTGGATGTTGGGAGATGGAACCACTTCCACCGCAGTGAACCCGGTTAAAACATACCGTTCACCGGGTGATTATAAAGTACAGCTTTTGGTAACTACAGTACAGGGTTGTAAATCTGATACTGTTTCGAGGCCGATAACAGTACACCTGCAACCGGTAATTGATGCCGGATTTTCAATGGTAGTGCCAGAAGGTTCAATGATCCAGTTTCAAGCAACCGGAAACGGTACAGGCCTGAGTTATTTGTGGTCCCCGGGTAACCTCGTATCAGATCCTAACGTTCTTAACCCGTTACACCTGGCTATGGCAGACGTTACCTTTACGCTAACGGCTACCAGTAATGGCAAATGTTCCGCTTCAGACCAACTGACAATTAAAGTTTTAAAGCCGGTAACAATTCCAAATGCGTTTTCGCCTAATGGGGATGGGGTGAATGATACCTGGACTATTGACTACCTGAAGGATTACCCGGGTGCCAAGGTGCAGGTATTTAACCGCTATGGTCAGCTTGTATTTGAATCAGGCGGTTATAGCAATGCGTGGGATGGCACTATCAAAGGAAAGCCTTTACCTACTGCTACTTATTATTATGTGATAGATCTTAAGAATGGATTTAAGTCAATGACAGGTTCTGTATCTATTATCAGGTAACCTATTTGTTCATTATTGAAGAATGTAAAATGAAAAGAAATTTTAAATTAATCGCATTGGCTTTTGCAATGTTTTGCGGCAAAAGTATGCAGGCACAGGTTGATCCGCATTTCACTCAATATTATGTATACCCTTCCTGGATGAACCCGGCCTTAACAGGTGCTTTTGATGGAGACTACCGGGTAGCGGGCATTTACCGAACCCAATGGGGAAACATCAGTTCACCCTATACCACCGAAGGCGTGGCAGCGGAATTCACCACCAACAATAATATGAACTACGGGTTGAGCATTTTAAATCAAACGGCCGGGGATGGTGGTTACAGGTATACGACAGCTTATGGCAACCTCGCATATTCAGGGGTACGTTTTGGTGCCCTGGAGCAACACCGGGTAGTGCTGGCCTTACAGGCGGGTATGATACAGCGGCGTTTTGATCCCAGCAAACTTACTTTTGGAGACCAATGGAATCCATCCAGCGGTTATAACCCTGGTAACGCTACTGGTGAAACGCTTGGAAATAAATCAGCTACTTCATTTGATGCAGGTGCCGGGTTGTTATATTTCGATGCTACACCTAACCAAAAAGCAAACTTTTTTGCAGGTTACAGTGTGGCACATTTAACCAAGCCAGACGATCAGTTTTCAGGCGATGCCAAACAAGCCCTGCCTATGCGACATACTTTTCATGGCGGGCTGCGTATTAAATTATCAGACCAGCTAATGCTGACACCAAATGTTTTATACCTGCGCCAGGGCACTGCAGAAGAAAAAATGCTGGGAGCGTATGCCCAGGTAAAAGCAGGCCTGGAAACAGATTTTCTCATAGGTGCCAATTACCGTTTTAAAGATGCCATTACTCCATTTGTAGGGTTTACCCACAAAAAACTGGTACTCGGTGTGAGTTATGATGTGAACAGTTCCGACCTGGGTAAAGTAGTTAAGGGATCCAATAGCTTTGAGATTTCATTATCCTTTACCGGCAAAAAGTCTGTAAAGACACCGGAAATTGATTTTGTTTGTCCGAGGTTATAATTATTACACATAGATTGAAAGTAAGCATATGAAAAAAGTATTAGCACTTATCCTGTTTTCCGGTCTTTGTACCCTGGTAAAGGCTCAATCCAATGAATACCTTTCTGCCGCTGAGAAATATTTCAGTAAGGGAGATTATTATTCTGCAGCCCAGTATTATGAGAAGTACCTGGGAGGTGGCAAAGGAAAAGGCTCCTCTGGTTTTAATCCTTATGCCATTACAGCAGTATCTAACAAAACATCCGCTCCTTCTTCCGCCAATAAGGAAACAGTATTATATAAAGTGGCAGAAAGTTACAGTCAACTGCATTTCCACTCGAAAGCCGAACCCTATTATAAGATGCTGCTGGAATCCGGCCATAATAATTATCCCCTGGCAGGCTATAAATACGCTACCACGCTTCGTGCCTTAGGAAAATATGAAGAAGCAGAGGCAGCTTTTCTCGATTTTCAAAAAAACTATTCAGGAGCAGATATATATTCAGAAAATACAGCTCGTGAAATCAATAACCTTCATTACATCAAACAACAACTTGGAAAAAATGACCTGGCGGCATACACGCTGAGTAAAGCTGCCGGTTTATCAAGTGAAGGAGGGAATTATGCACCGGCCTGGATGAATGATAATACATTATTATTTACGTCTACCCGTCCTGGTAAGGATAAAGGTTTTGTAAACCGGGTATACAGTGCGGATTTCAGTAATGGAAGCCCGGGAAATATTAATACGTTAGCTATGCAACAGCCTGCCGATATGCAGCAGGGAGTTGTGGCCGTCAGCGCGGATGAAAATACCATTTTCCTTACAAGGTGGGTGGTAGGAAAGGGCACGAAGAACTCTGCTATTTATGTCTCCCGTAAAACAGCCGGCAGCTGGAGTGATCCTGTCCTGGCAAAAAACCTGAACGTGCCAGAATCTAATGCACAGCAACCTTTTATTATGCCCGATGGCAGACATATATTATTTGCCAGTGACCGCCCCGGTGGCCTGGGTGGATATGATCTTTGGGTTGCCGACCTGACTAACGGTGAAGCAACTAACCCAAAGAACATGGGAAGCATAATCAATACAAAGTATGATGAGCAGGCACCTTTTTATCATGCAGCTACCAATAACCTTGTATTTTCATCTAATGGCAGAACGGGTATGGGCGGCTTTGATTTCTTTTACACTAAGGGTAATCTGAACCAGTTTGCCGAGCCGGTAAATTTTGGTTATCCCGTGAATTCTATTAAAGATGATATTTATTTTACTACACGTAAAGCTACCAGCAATTTATTGGAGGATGTATTGATCAGTTCTGATCGTGATGCAGCCTGTTGCCTGGAATTGTTTTCCCTTCATAAAAACAAGCCGCTTAAAATGATTGAAGGATCAGTGGTGACTTGCGAAGGCAATCTTCCATTGGCAGGTGTGACCGTAAATTTTGTAGACCCGGCCACCAACAAAATCATCCTTGAAAAAGTTACTGATGGATCTGGCAACTATTCATTTACCCTGGAAGAATACCAATTATTAAAAGCAACTGCCTCACTTACCGGTTATTTTACCGGAAGCATACGGTTTAATGCGCCTGATGCTGCGGATGCTGATAAATTGATAACTCCGGCTATTTGCCTGAAGAAAATCCCGGAAGTAGCTATCACGGTTGATAATGTATATTATGACTTTAATAAAGCTACGCTCCAGTCAACTTCGTTTGTCTCACTTGATGAATTGGTGGCTTTGCTAAATGATAACCCTACTATGCAGATAGAATTAAGTGCGCATACAGATAGTAAAGGCACTGAGGAATACAATCAAAAATTATCTGAAGCCCGGGCTACTTCCGTTGTAGATTACCTTATCAGTAAAGGAATAGATCGCACAAGGCTGATTGCAAAAGGATATGGCGAGATGGCTCCGGTGGCAAATAATACAAATGCGGATGGATCAGATAATCCGGAAGGTCGACAAAAAAACAGGCGGACAGAATTTAAAGTTTTGAAAAATTAAATTCGTTAGATGCCCTAACCCGATGAAGAAAATTTTAATTTATGTATGCCTGGGGCTAATAAGTATGCCGGCCTTCGCGCAACAAAAACCCCATTATACCCAGTATATATTAAACCAGTATATAATTAATCCTGCGCTGACCGGGATTGAAAATTACGTGGATGTAAAAGCCAGTCACCGGCAACAATGGGTAGGTATCCAGGATGCGCCCGTAACCACTTATTTTACGATTCACGGGCCTATAGGCAAATCAGATATGAATACCACCGCTACTTCACAGCCGACTGCTGGTGAAAACCCCCGGGGTAAAAATTATTGGGAAGATTACGTGCCTGCCAAACCCCACCATGGTTGGGGGGTACAGATTATTAATGACCGCACAGGGCCTTTTAATCAGTTCTCTGCTTATGGCACTTACGCCTATCATCTTGGTATCAGTGCGGGCACTAACCTGTCTGCCGGCATAGGAGTTGGTGTCAACAATATATCTCTTAATGCGGATAAACTCCGGTTTTACACGGCAGTAGACCCGGCTGTATACAGCAGCGGTTATATAAATAATTTAAGGTTAGATATGAATGCAGGTCTCTACCTGTATTCCGCAGATTATTTCGTGGGCCTGTCTGTATTGCAATTGGTTCCCTCACCCATTGATTTCTCAAATAACACGGTTAAAAAAACTAAAGGAAAGTTTGTGCCGCATGTGTTGGCTACGGCGGGTTACCGGTTTTTAATGGGGGAAGATTTTAATTTCCTGCCTTCTATAATGGTAAAATACCTGAATGCCTCCCTGTTGCAGGTAGAAGGAAACGGGAAGTTGATGTTCCGTGACCGGCTTTGGATCGGGGGAAGTTACAGGCATCTTGACGGGATTGCTGCAATGGTAGGAATTAATGTATCCAATAGCCTGAGCGTTGGCTATGCATATGACTATACTACCTCGCGGTTAAATAATTACACCAAGGGTACCCATGAAATTTTGGTAGGTTTTACCATTGGCAACAAGTTTGGGGATACCTGTCCCCGGAATGTTTGGTAGTGGTCAAAAAG
>JBKJUT010000078.1:0-3084 GCA_046590515.1 Ferruginibacter sp. | reverse complement strand
ATCGGTATTAACATACACAATTGCAATTTTACCTGGACAGGTTATTCTTTCTGTGGTGCCTTTTATATGGGCTTTATCTATTCTTTTTTTAATGATTTCGTAACGTGCATTATAAGCGCCAGCAACGTCAAATCTTTTTTCATCAATTCTGAATTGAACCGCTAGTTTGGCACTGTATACAAGAATTAGAGAAGCTATTTCAATATCCTTAAAAGTTTTATGAAACAGCATTTCCATTTCGCAATTGGTCATTAATTGCCAAAGTTGAAGATTTTGATGATCGAGTTCACTAAATGTTTTTTCTTTGGAAATGGAATTGCCTATATACATATTGTATTCAAGTCCATCGGTTTTATATCTTTCAAAGAAATGAGGGAATATTTCCTGGGCTTCGAGCTGTTTTTTATCGAGATATGCTGCTAAAACTTTATTAATTTTTGCAACTGTCTGATCGTAGAATTTCCGCCTTTTATATATTGAATTATTTTCCGAATCAAGGGTAGCCTTGTAAAGATCAATGGTGCCAGTCAGCGCAGATTTTTGTTTTTTTAATTTTTCGAACAGGGGATGAATGTCATACTGCAAAAAATTATTAAGAGTCTGTTCAAAACCTGAATATTTATCATCTTCTAACTCTGTACAAAACACGGTTGCCCTGAATAAAAGCTCTTCGTAAATCGGAGTCTTGGCTTGTTCCCATATCAATTGCAGAATTTTGGTAACCTCCGTAAGTTGCTCACGAAAATCCCCCCTTATGGCATCATTTCGTTTATGCGTGGAGCTCTTGATATCCATCTGGCCATATAGCGCATAAACATTTGGAAAAACTATATCATTAAGATCAAATACTTCATTTTCGGCATTATCAATGTCGGTTATATATTTTACAGCTTCTTCTTCAAATCTCCATTTAACCGAGGGATGAATAGAAGTAAAATTCCGCTGGATAATGGCTTCTTTCCTGTTTTGTAATTCAATTTTATTACGGTTTATAGCCATTCCAATAGTCGGAAGCAACTGGTTTATTTTTACCATTGTTGAACCGTTTAAGTCATAAGGTGCAGGTGCTGCCAACTCCAGGTAACCTAATGACACCTCATTATGTAACACAGGTATCAGCATATAACTGCCAAAGGACAGGTCGCCCACAATAGTAGATACAATACTGCAGGAGGATGACTGATTCCAGCTTTTCACGTCAGTTATAATAATTGGTTGCTGTTGCACTATTAAACGTTCAAAGCTTGGTGCACATAAACTCTCTTTAAAATTCAATCCTTTGTTGCCTGGTAGTATAAGATTATCCAAACCATTTACATCTTCCACAAATGCATTGTGATTATGTTCAAGAAAGCCTATAGACAACTCTTTGATCTCAAGAAAAAGTTTTAAATCTTCTAATATTTCATTAAGATTCTTAAGAGGATTTATCAAAAGTTTATTTGTAATATTAGTAATAGCCTGGCTTTGGGTAATATCAAACAGAGTTATAATACCAATACCTTTCATTACCCAGCTGCCCGGTGGAAATTTATGTTTCCATAATTCGATATTGTTGAAATCATTTAAAAGTTCCAGATAATCTTCGTGTGTAATCTCCCTGGCGTTTTCCGATGGTTCTATTTCCAACAGATCGCCATTCATTAGTAACCTGTATGTCCGCGGATTATCACTGTTCGCCTGTGGTAATTCAGTTACTATAGGCAATGATAATAAAAATGGATATTTATAATAAAAACTCAGGATACTGGAACAGCCAAAGATGTATAGTTGTTCCTCATTAAAATCATTTAACTGAAACTCAAATGATTCTTTGGAATATTGTAATATTTTACTGAACCGTTCACTTACAAAAAAAGGGCTGAAACTAAACGGGGGAATAATTCCTTTAATTTCATTTTGGCTGAGGGCTCCCGGGAACAATTTCTTACATAACTGCTGTATTATACTTCTATCCTTATCAAATTTATCAATACTTATACCTTCTAACAGGTCGGGATGATTTTTGCACTCTTCTAACAGGGCAGATAAGTGCGGATCTGGGTTTTTGCCCATTTCCTCTAACTGCTTATTCAAATAGTCGATTAATTTTGAAAAGCTTATTTTGGTAACAGCAGGAAAGGGAATTAATTCTTCTTTATAAAACATTTGTTTCTTTACTTAATTGTAAATTTACGTGGATTCAATCGGTCAACTAAATATTATTGGAAATTCTTCCTGACAATCAGGTCTATTTTGCTGGTGGGTTACCATTTAATCCAAAACTCTGGGCGAATAAAATGGGGCTGTTTCCTGGTGTTAGCACTAATATCCCGCCATTAAATCAAAAGAATTTACTGAACAGAAAAGATTGGCAATGATTTGGTCACTTCTTTAACTGGTTCAATTATTGTTGTTTAGTTACCATAAGTTTTTTATTTTAATCATTTTTAAATAACCTGTTTCCCATGCTAAAAGAATTATTTGATTTGGTAAATAATCACGCCACGGATAGTATCTACAACAATGCCGATGTTCCTAATGAACATAATAATGAAGTTGTAGCTGAGGCAACTAATACTGTGGCTTCCGGACTGCGTAATGTGGTGGCTGGTGGTGGAATTCAAAGTCTGTTGGGTTTATTTGGAAACAATGGCAGTAACAAAAAAAGTATACTCAGCAATCCGATTGTATCCATGATGATGGGGCACTTTGCTGGTAAACTTATAAATAAGTTTGGTTTAAAAACGAGCCAGGCTAACAATTTATCGGGTAGCCTTATCCCCAATGTATTGGGCAGTTTGATAAATAAAACCAATGATCCTGGCGATTCAGGTTTTTCCCTTGAAAAATTATTAGGATCTATTACAGGAAACAAAGGGGCACAGTCTACAGGCAGTGGCGGTATCGGAGATCTGCTGAAGCAGTTCAATGGTAACGGAGAAGGAGCCACTGGCAGTGGAGGGTTGATGGATATAATCAAAAACATGGCAGGGGGTGCACAACAACAACAGCAACAAAATGGAGGCGGCGGATTACTCGATCTCATTAAAGGCTTTACAAAATAATTTTTCTGTCTTTTAACGCATTAGGTATAAGTCTAGT
>JBKJUT010000087.1:0-8057 GCA_046590515.1 Ferruginibacter sp. | reverse complement strand
GCCGCAAGTAGCAGCCCGTTTATCTGCTGATGATGGTAAGCTCAGAAGTTACCGGCTTGCATTGGCGTGTACCGGTGAATATGCACAATATTTCCTGAATGGGACTGAATTGAATGACACAGAAAGAAAATCAAAAGTACTTTCAGCAATGAATACGTTGCTGACCAGGACTGACCAGATTTATGAAAGAGATCTCGGGGTAAGGATGGTGCTTATTGCCAATAATGATGCAATAATTTACCTGAACCCGGCCACGGATCCCTGGTCAACGGAATGGAATACAAAGACCCAGCAAACCATTGATGCCGTAATTGGAAATGCAAATTATGATATAGGACACCTGGTACACAAGGAAGCTTCGGCGGCTAATAATAACGGCAATGCCGGATGTATAGCCTGTGTGTGCAAAACAGGAAGCAAAGGAAGTGGCTTTACTTCACATGTAAATCCAGAAGGTGATCCATTTGTAGTGGATTATACCACGCATGAAATGGGACACCAGTTTGGCGGTAACCACACCTTTACCCACAGTAATGAAGGTACTGTTGTGCAGGTAGAGCCAGGCAGCGGTTCAACTATCATGGGCTATGCAGGTATTACCGGTGCTACAAATGATGTACAGGCGCACAGTGATGATTATTTTCATTCCAAGACCATTGAACAGATTACGACCTATGTTAAGGGTGCTACCGGAGGCGCCTGTGCTTTGGTAACGGTAACGGGTAACTCTGCACCGGTAGTCAGTGCCGGATCAGATTATACCATACCAAAATCAACCCCGTTTGCTGTAACGGCTACAGCCAGTGATGCCAACGCTGCAAATGTGTTGCAATATTGCTGGGAGCAGATTGACAACAGGGGTACAGGTTCCAGCGTAGTACCCAGTGCTACTGCCACGGCAGGCCCGGCATTCCGGTCTTATAATTATTCTACTTCCTTAACACGTACTGTTCCCCAATTGGCCTACATCTTAAGCGGTGCGAATGGGTATAAATGGGAAGTATTGCCTTCCGTAGCACGATCACTTAATTTCAGGTTCACCGCCCGCGATAATAATGCGGGTGGGGGAAATAACAATACTGATGATATGCTGATCACGGTATCTACGGCTGGTCCATTCGCTGTTACTGCACCTAATACGGCTGTAACCTGGGCTGCAGGTTCTGTTCAGACAGTTAGCTGGAGTGTAAACAGTACAAACCTTGCACCCGTGAATTGTGCCAATGTAAAAATTTCTATATCTACCGACGGCGGACAAACGTTTCCTACTGTTTTATTGTCCAGCACACCAAATGATGGCAGTGAAAATATAACCGTACCTGCGTTAAATACCACTACAGCCAGGGTTAAAATTGAAGCCGTAGGAAATATCTTTTTTGATATCAGCAACACAAATTTTACAATAAATGGCACACCTCCTTCCTGTGGAAGCCCTTCAGGCCTGGTAGCATCTGCCATTACAAATACAACAGCTTCTCTCAATTGGTCTGCGGTAAGTGGAGGCGGCAGTTATGATGTAGATTATAAAGCCGCTTCTTCCGGTACCTGGCTCAATGCGGCCACTGCTACCAGCTCTCTGTCAGTAAATGTATCTGGTTTATCGGCCTCCACATTATATGATTGGCGTGTTCGGGCAAACTGTGCATCTGCCAGCAGTGCTTTTTCGCAGGCCCAGTTTACTACTACGGCTCCTGCCACCTGTGGAAATGTAACCGGTCTGTCTGCAACGGCGGTAACCAGTTCAGCTGCTACTTTAAGCTGGACTGCTTTAACGGGTGCTAATAATTATGATGTAGACTACAAAGCGGCTTCTTCCGGAACCTGGATTAATGCGGTAACAGCTACCACATCTACTTCAAAAGTGTTAAACAGTTTAACTGCAAGTAATTTGTACGACTGGCGTGTACGGGCTAACTGTACGGGCGCTACAGGTGCCTATACTTCGGGCCAGTTTACTACGGCAGCACCTTCTTCAGGATGTGTAACAGCGTACGAACCCAACGAAACCCAGGCTACTGCCGCCGCTATAGCCACCAATACAGTTATCTCCGCCGCCATTAATACTTCCACAGATGCTGACTATTATAAAATAACGACTACGGTTACCAGTAATTTTACAGTTACACTCAGTAACCTGCCGGCCGATTATGATATTACCATGTATAATTCGGCCGGAACCCAAATCGGCAGTTCTGCATTAGGTGGAACATCGAGTGAAACTATTTCTCTTACCAACCAGGCTGCCGGAACCTATTACCTGAAAATAATCGGCTATAGCGGGGCATTCAGTACTACCGTATGTTATAACCTGAATGTGGGCGCCAGTGCATCGGGCACCTGCCAGAGCTCATACGATAACAGTACCAATGGCACTACCTCGGGTGCAGCATCAATACCTTTCAATTCAAATATAACCGGGATGATCAGTCCAAGTGGTGAATTGGATCATTATAAGTTTGTTATAACTACAGGAGGTACCATTACATTATCGTTGACAACTCTTCCTGCTGATTATGATCTGAAGTTGCTTAACAGTGCAGGCACACAGGTTGCCATTTCCCAGGCAGGTGGAACTACATCTGAAAGTATAAGCTATACCGCAGCGGCCGGCACTTATTATGCATTGGTATATGGTTATAACGGGGCTAACAGTTCTTCACTTTGTTACACCCTTAAAGTACAGTTAGGCACGGCATCCCGCGCTGATATTCCTGTTACCAATAATTTATTAAAAGTATATCCAAACCCTGCCCGCAATATATTGCAGGTAAGTTTGATGGGTGAAAAGCTTTTAAGTAATCGTTTACAGGTAGTGGATGCACGGGGTACTGTTGTACTAGAACAGGAAATGAAAAATGAAATACAATCCGTGGACATTTCAACTTTGAGTAAAGGAACCTACCTGTTAAGAGTAGGAGGAAAAGGCGGGATTAATTCTAAATTTATAAAGTTATAATTACAAATTTCATACTCTTAAAGCCCGGTTGTACCGGGCTTTTTTTTGTGCATCAATCTTTCCATAAAAAAGGAAAAAGAATTCCGGCAAGTACGATAACCATCAGGTCGAGCAAACTTATAAGCCCCGCAAGTTGCCAGACGGCTCCATCCCTGAAGACCTCGGCAAATGCCGATTTGCTGAGTCGCATCAATAATAATAATTGTGGTAGAATGACCGGGAAACCGAGGATGGCAATTAATGCCGCATTTTGCTGGGCTTTGGCAGCAATGGCACTCATAAGCGTAAAAACCAGGCTAAGTGAAGTGCCACCCAGGATTACTATACCAATAAATCTCAAACCATCCGAAACCGGGAATTGTAAAAATATAAAAAACAGCAGCAGGCTCACCAGGCTCATGAGCAACATGAGTAACACATTAAAAAGCAATTTTGCCAAAATGAATTCGAGAGGAGAAACAATGCTGTAGAAATAAAGCATCCGGCCTTTATTTTCCTGGAGGAAACTTTTTGCCACCGTGGTTACGCAGACAAACAACTGTATCACCCAGAACAAACTGTTCCAGATCTCCGCATCAGGGCTTTCGGGCAAAGAAAGAAACAGCACAAATACGGTGGAAGCGATGTACAGCAAAATTCCATAAAACGTATGCTGCTGCCTCAATTCAAGCAACACATCTTTACTGAATAATGCAAGGGTACGCTTAAACATAAGTCATGTTATTGTACTGCTGAAGACCAGCACTCGCGGCAACGGGGTTCATAAAGGTCTTTCTCACCTACCAGAACCTGGCCACCTTCATCCACTTTCCGGTGACTGATACTTGCAATGTTCCCGCATTTCACACAAATCGCGTGCAGTTTGGTTATATAATCCGCTACAGCAAGCAGGTTAGGCATCTGGCCAAATGGCTTACCCATGTAATCCATATCCAGGCCGGCTACAATAACACGGATACCCCGGTTGGCAAGTTCTTCACAAACCCGGGTGATGTCAGCATCAAAGAACTGTGCTTCATCAATTCCAACTACGTCTACATCCTGCGCCATCAACAAAATACTCTCTGCTGTATCCACCGGGGTTGAAATAATTGCATTGGTATCGTGGCTTACTATGTTGATCTTATCGTAGCGCACGTCAATTGCAGGTTTAAATATTTCTGCTTTTAAATTGGCAATTTTCACGCGCTTCAGGCGACGAATCAATTCTTCGGTTTTCCCGCTGAACATGCTGCCGCAGATCACTTCAATCCAGCCCCGGCGCTCTCCTTTATAATTCGGTTCGATAAACATTCCTCAATAATTAAAAATGTGTTTGTAACTTTAAGCCTGTTCGTGCAAAGATTAAGGATTCCTTTCACAGGGCAAAACAAAGTTTACACGAACCTATTTCAAAAAGCAAATTATTCTATATGGAAAGAGTGGAAACACTCTGTAACAGGCTGCAGGAGCAAATTAACCAGCAACTGCCTGTTGAACAGCTTTTGTTAACCGTTCAGATGCTTCAGTCAGAATTACAACACCTGTTGCCTGCCGGTGCCGGTACTGCTGTGCCTAAAAGCGCAGTTATTAACCTGCCTTTTCAACCTGTAACTGTACCCGCTCCTAAAGAGCAGGAAGAAAAAATAATAGAGGTATTACAGGTAGATGAAGCTGAGGTAGAAGCTGAATTGGAGGAATTAAAAAAGAACCTGGAAAGCCGTGAAAAGATTCACACGCAGAATAAGCCACAACTTCAGTTTGACCCGGTGGAAGATACACCGACCCTTGCCCACCAGCAATCCACAGCCGCCGCCAGGAAAAAAGAAGTGCATGAATCTTTATCTTCAAACCCCGCTTCACTTAATGATAAATTAAAAGCACCGAAGGTAGAACTGAGCGACACTTTGCAAGACACATCTATTAAAGATCTTCGGAAAGCAATAGGTGTAAACGACAGGTTTCTTTTTATCAATGAATTATTCAGAGGCGATGAAGTGATGTATGAACGCAGCATAAAGACCATCAATGGCTTTACCATTTTTCCTGAAGCGGAGTACTGGATAATGCGCGAACTCAAACTTAAACTTGCCTGGAATGATACCAACCCGGTTGTTAAACAGTTTGATCAACTGATCAGGAGGCGCTTTTCAGCTATGTAATCCATTATTCTCCTTGTAGCTCCCTGGTTTTCTAAAACGTAATCGCGGGAAGCATCTTCGCTTTTCATTAATTTGTCATTATTACCTAACAATTCATCAAAAAGGTTTTCCAGCTCGATTGCATTATTAACAGGGAATGCGCCACCAAGGCTAACCAGGTCGCGGGCTTCTTTAAATTTATAAAACACCGGCCCGAATATAACCGGCTTACCATATACGGCAGCCTCCAGTATATTATGAATACCGCTGTTTCCAAAGCCGCCCCCTACGTAAGCGATGGTGGCATATTGATAAAGGCGTGACAGCATCCCGATGTTATCGATAATGAGCACATTGGTATGGACCCAAATATCATCTACGGCTTCCAGTTGGGAATAATAAATTGATTTCTTAAATTCTTTCCTGATTTCCGCCAGGTTTTCAGGATCTATTTCATGTGGTGCAATTATAAATTTAATCTCAGGATGCATTCTTACATAATGTATCAATTCAATTTCATCAGCCAGCCAGGTACTGCCTGCCACTACTACTTTGCTTTTTCCGCAAAAGCGGGTTATAGCCGGCAATTCCGGAGCCTGACCGGCAATGGCAATCACCCGGTCAAAACGGGTATCGCCATTCACCGACACACCCGGGTGAAGTGGTTTTACCAATTGATAGCTTCGCTCATCCTGGACAAAGAGGTGATAAAACGAGGAAAGCATATTCTTATGGAGACTGCCATACCATTTAAAAAAAGGCTGGGATTCCCTGAATATGCCTGATATGAGGAGCACAGGAATATTTTTTTTCTGTAAAGTAGTGAGGTAATAATACCAGTATTCATATTTCACCCATAACACCAACTCTGGCTCCAGTTCACTGATAAAACGTTTGGCGTTTTCGGCACTGTCCATCGGCAGATAAGTTACAAGGTCTACGCCGGGATAATTCTTGCGGATCTCATAGCCACTTGGCGAAAAAAAAGTAAGTACCAGGCGGTATCCTGGATAAAGCTGCTTTATTTGTTCCAGTAGTGGCCGGCCCTGTTCAAATTCGCCCAGGCTGGCGCAATGCATCCAAATGGTTTTTCCACCCTTTGGCAGTATAGGAAATGTTCTCCTGCCATTTACCCATAACCTGGCTTTGCTATTCCAAAGTGAAGCAAGCCTGAGTGCAGCCCCGTATAGCATCAAAAAAACATGGTAAAAGAAAAGACTCAATCGAAAGAATTTCCGTAAAAATAGGTATAATAATAAGTATGCAAACCCGGTAGTTGGCTACGAAATGCCCAAACGGTTTTGCAGATTCAATGTATTTATATCCCCAATAAAGCAAAATCTTATCTTTGCCCGCTTAAATGGTGTGCATATGAGGCCTTTACAAATGGTAGATACAAAGAGCCAGTATCAAAAGATAAAGCCGGAAGTGGACAAGGCAGTAATTGCCGTCATGGAAAGTTCACAGTTCATTGGTGGAAAGGTGGTTAACGATTTTGCGGACCACCTGGCTGCCTATCATGGTTGCAGGCATGTTATTACCTGTGCCAATGGAACTGATGCTTTGCAAATTGCCATGATGGCTCTTGGTCTCCAGCCGGGCGATGAAGTGATTACCCCTTCTTTTACCTATATCGCTACTGTAGAGGTTGCAGCTCTCCTGCATATCAAACCGGTGTTCGTAGATGTAGATCCTGGTACTTTCTGTATAGATGTGGCCGCCATTGAAAAAGCCATTACACCTAAAACAAAAGCTATACTGCCGGTGCATCTTTACGGGCATGCCGCTGATATGGAGCCAATTCTTGCCCTGGCCAAAAAACATAATCTTTTCGTAATTGAAGACAATGCCCAGGCTATCGGTAATGAGTATACTTTTTCAGACGGTACTGTAAAAAAAACGGGCACCATGGGCGACATTGGCTGCACTTCTTTTTATCCATCAAAAAATCTTGGAGCTTTTGGAGATGGAGGCGCAATGTGCACCAACAATGATGAATTGGCTGCACGGTTACGTATGATCGCCTCACACGGGCAGAGTAAAAGATATTACCATGATGTTGTAGGCTGTAATTCACGCCTGGATGCCATGCAGGCCGCAATACTGGATATTAAACTCAGCCACCTGGATGAATATATTGATGCCCGTACCAGGGCTGCTGACTATTATGATAATGCATTTAAAAACAATCCAAATATTACTATTCCCTTCAGGGCAGCCAATAATACACACGTATTTCACCAGTATACCCTGGTTTTAAAAGATGTAGACAGGGATGCACTGCATGCCTACCTGGCTGAAAAGGGGGTTCCATCCATGATTTATTACCCTGTACCGGCACACCGTCAAAAGATGTTTGAAGCCTTTGGTGGCAGTGAATATGATTTACCGGTAACTGATTGGCTGACGGAAAGGGTGATCTCTCTACCGATTCATACCGAACTGGACAATGAACAACAGCATTTCATCGTTTCACAGGTGCTTGAATACATACACAACAGGAAAAAATAATCTCGGGACCATAAATTAATATAATTCATGAAAATTGCAGTAATAGGAACAGGGTATGTGGGATTGGTAACAGGTACATGCTTTGCAGAAACAGGAAATACTGTTACCTGCGTGGATATAGATAAAAAGAAAGTGGAAAAACTGGCTTCAGGCCAGGTTACGATCTATGAACCCGGCCTGGAAAAACTTTTTTTGCGCAATCAAAAAGAAGGGCGGTTACATTTTACCTCCAGTTTACAGGAAGCTTTAAAAGATGCCAAAATCATTTTCCTGGCATTACCTACTCCGGCGGGAGAGGATGGCAGTGCTGATTTGAAATATATTTTAGGTGTGGCGGACGACCTGGGAAGGCTTTTGAAAGCTTCCGAGTATAAAGTTATTATTGATAAGAGTACTGTGCCGGTGGGAACAGCAGATAAAGTTCGGGCAGCCGTACTCGCTTCTGGTAAAAAGGCGGGTAAGGATCTTGC
>JBKJUT010000313.1:0-8911 GCA_046590515.1 Ferruginibacter sp. | reverse complement strand
GATTTTTTAAAAATTTTATATGTGCAGTTATCTACGGAGTACTTTGGTTCATGGATTTAGTGCATAAAAAAACGCGGCAAAGGGCCGCGTTGTATTTAAAATTCCATTTATATTAATATTCGTTATTGCCAGTCTTATCTTTTGGAGGTTTAGGCTTTTTATCTTCAACCTTTATCAATGGGTCAGTAACCGGGGGCTCTTTCTTATCACCAGGGCGAGGTATTTTTTTAGTATTGGTATCCGGTTTGCTTTTACCAGGTTCATTGGCATCTTTAAATTTTTCATCTGCGCGCGGAGAACTTACCGGCATATCATTGAAAAAGTCACTACCATCACCGTTACCCTGATCATAATTTAAACTGTCGGCGCCGTTCCCCAGGAGGTTTTCAATATATCCATCCGCATTAATAGGTGCGTTCTTTAACTCTGCCGGTTCTGTAAAATCTTTTATTGAACCGATTTGTAATTTTTTGTCCGCATAAATACTGCTCATAAAAGTTCCCCACTTGGGACCGGCCATTTCGCTACCACCACTATTATTCTGATATATCGGTATAAATGGATCTTCTAATCCTACCCAGGTACCAGCCAGCATTTCAGGTGTATAGCCGATAAACCAACCATCAGTATTTCCATTGGTAGTTCCTGTTTTTCTTGCCTTGGCCACAGGGATATTATACTGTTTGATCCTCTGCCCGGTTTCGGCCTGAATCACGCCTTCCATCATTTTCACCATTGTATAGGCATCTGCTTCGCTGATCACCTGCTTGCTCTGGCTGATAGGAAATTCCTTTAACAGGTTACCGTTTTTATCTTCTATCCGGGTAAGATATATAGGTTCCGTGTTGTAGCCTTTGTTGGGAAACATAGTAAAAGCCTGCAGCATTTGTAACATTGGTATTTCTGCAGCGCCCAGTGCAATGGAAGGAAAAGGCGGTAATGTTACTTTGATTCCACATTGCTGCGCAAATTCTATAGTACGGCGTACGCCAATAACAGACATAAGATACCAGGCTGCACCGTTTCTTGACCAGGCCAGACAACTGGCCATACTGCCACCTTTGGTAGTGATGGTTTTACCATTAAGAGTAATAGGTCCGCCGGTAAGATAAGTTTCCGGCGTAAATCCGGCATCTGTAATTCCCAATGTATATAATAAAGGCTTGAATGTGGAACCTACCTGCCTGTTGGCAGTTACGTGATCATACTTAAACCATTTAAAATTTATACCTCCAACCCAGGCTTTAATCTCGCCCGTACGGGGATCCATAGCCGCAAAGGAAGTTTGCAGCAACTGCTTATGGTATTTAATAGAATCATAAGGTGTCATCACCGTATCCTTTTCATGCTTGTCATTTCCTGTCCAGGAAAATATTTTCATTTTTACAGGCACATGAAAAGTCTTCATAATTTCCGCTTCCGGAGCGTCTTCTTCTTTCATCGATTTCCAGCGTTCCGTATATTTCATGGCAGCTATAACAACATTGTCGTGTCCTTTCCATAATTTATCACCACGTCGCTTTAAATCTGAATCCAGTTTTTTCTGTACCACCGGCATATGCGCCTCAACTGCATCCTCTGCATACTTTTGCATCCTGGAATCGATGGTAGTGTAAATTCTTAGACCATCCCTGAATAAATCGTAAGACTCACCCGTTTTCGGATTGCGGTTACGGCTACACCAATCTTTCAATACCCCGGCTAATACCGTGCGGTAGTAAGGCGCAATACCCACATTTTCATCGATCTTACGGTAATTGGTAATCAGAGGCTTGGCCTTCAAATTATCTGATTCAGATTGAGTCAGGTATTTTTCCTTTGCCACCACCATTTGCTGTAATACTGTATTCCGCCGGTCTATGCTTGATTTAGGATGCCTGATCGGTTCAAATATGAAACCCTTCAGCATACCTACTAGCACCGCCGCTTCTTCCAGCTTTAATTCTGCCGGTTCCTTTTGAAAATATGTTCTTGAGGCATTCCTGATTCCATATACATTACCCCAAGGTGCCCTGTTTAAATAGAGGGTGATTATTTCTTCCTTGGTAAAATTCCTTTCCAGTTTAACGGCTACAATCCATTCTTTAATTTTCTGTACACCACGTTTAATCACATTGCCCCTGCCCTGGCCCATCATTAGTTTGGCCAATTGCTGGGTTATGGTACTTCCTCCGCCCTGTGTACCGGCGGTAAACAAAACCCTGGCCAGGGCCTGGGCATCTATACCCGAATGGTCGTAAAATCTTTCATCTTCCGTAGCTATCAAAGCATGAATTACATTAGGAGAAATTTCATTGTACTTTACTTCGCTTCGGTTTTCCGAATAGAATTTTCCCATTAAAAGGCCATCGCTGCTGATGACTTCACTGGCCAGATCAGCCTCAGGATTTTCCAATTGCTTTACTGAAGGCATTTTACCAAATACACCAAAATTGGCAAGCAACATCATAAGGAGGAACAGGGCAAGCCCGCCGAAAAAAACACGCCATAATATCTTAACCGAAGATTTCATAAACTTTTCAATGATTAATAGTTAGAACCTGTTATTGAATTGAGAATTCAACAAGGTTTTGTATGCATTGTAATCTTTATTGGATTTAAGCAACTGCAGGTTACTGTCCGAAATAATGATAAATGAATATTTGGAAGGCTGTAGCCACGACACTTCTGCCGGGGCTGCTTTTTTAATTTTATCATAATACACCACAGCGGCATCTGCATCATCAAAAGAGGAAAATATCAATAATGCTTTATCAGCACTGAACTGATCTTTGATAATAGTGATTGGCTGGCTGTAAAAACGTTCCCTGTTATAACGTTGAAAGGCATTTTTTGCTTCATTCACATAAACCCCGTCCACTTTATCAAGAATCATCATGACATAATGTGGCTTTTCCTTATCAATAATGAAAACGCCGTTGGTCATGGTTGGTAAAACTCTGACAACCGTATCTTTCAGGATAGGAGTTGCAGGAATACGCACCGGTTCAATGGTTTTAACCACAGGCTTTTCTTCCTGTTTAATTATAACTGCGGGTTTATTATTTGAAATCAATACCTGTTGCTCCTCCACCCTTGTTACCTGCAGGTTGGTTAAATAACTTTCGATCGATGACCTTCTTTGCAGTACACTGATCAGCGTTTGTGATTTTAAGGTCAGCGGTGAGGCCGGGTATAAACGAATGATATCATTTAATACAGCAATAGCATTGCTGTCCTTTTTTTCCTTTACAAAGCCTATAGCCTCAATATACAGGAGTTGAGGTGTCCAATAAGTATTGCTGTATAAACTGTCTTCAGTTTTTTTAGCCTGGAGTGCCTCCGCCATTTTCCCTTCCAGGAACAGATCATAAATAGCTTCGTAACGTTTTTCTACTGCAGGATTATTCTTGCCGGGTTGAAGGGAGGCCGGTTTTAATAAGGCGGCTGTAGCATTGCTGTTAGGATATTTCCGGGCAAGCAAATCTTTGTAATAATTTGCTTTTGCGGTATTACCCAGTTTTAAATAAGAATAATACAGGCCCAGGTAAGCGGTATCCGCAGGTTCATTTGGAAATCTTTGTAAATATTCTTCATACGTGCCTATGGCTTGTTCATGGTCCTGCAATTGAAACTGAAATAACTTCCCTAATTCCAATAAAGCTGTGGATATCCGTCCCATACTGGAATCTATCATTTGAGTAGTAAGCGGAATGTCGGCAGACAACCCATCTATTGATAATTCAGCTTGTAAAGCCAATGGTACAGACACCGAGGAATCTGAAGGGGCCAGGGGGTCTATGCCACCACCATTGCGGTTGATGAGTACATCAGATGCTGAACGCCTTCGCCAATTATCGACATTAAGTCGCTTGCCCCATTTACTTTTAAACTCACTGAAGCCGCGTGACTTTAAAGCTGGATTATAAAAATACCAATCACCCTTTGAAGGATTAGTAGTGGTGCTTGAAAAGAGATCAGCAGGGCCGGACTTACCGTTATTAAAAGTGATTACTGACGTTCCTTCAAATTTTTCATCATCTTTTAAACCCTGTGCTTTGCGGTATTTCTTTAATAGTTTTTTTATAAATACATCCCTTTCGGCCGGAGCCATGGCCGCTATTCGTTGCAGGCTGTCTTCTCTTTCAATAATATTCAGTTGCGCCACCACCCTGGCCAGGGCATCTCTTCTTTCTATCACCTGGACTCCCTGGGCACCTAAGCCCGAAGTATCTTTCATAAGACTGTCATAATTTGCAAACGCATTAATGTAGTTGCGTTGGCGGTATGATATATCAGCCAATTGTAAAAATGATTTAGCCCGGTATTCGGGATTGTTTTCATTATAAAATAAACTCTTATTATAAAAAGTTATTCCGCTAACCGTGTCAGGGCGTTGTAAACTAAGTTGGCCGGTCGAATAATATATGATGTCACGGTAAGCCTGGTATTTATCTTTCTTTGCCATTTTCAATAAACGGGCAATACTGTTCTGTAATTCTTTCTGGTTACCGTTCTGCCGGAACATCTTTGCATCATTAAGCTGGGCATGTATTTCCATCACCGGATCCACGGTGTGTTTGGAAGCTTTGGCGTAATATTCAGAGGCTTTTTCAAAATCGCGGTTCATCTCAAATAACTGCCCCAGTAAATATTCCCAGCGTGCTTTGTCTTGTTTAGATTCGGCAGCAGACAAAGCGCCTTCGAGGTGAATGGCAGCACTATCGTAGCGTTGCTGGTGGAAAAACCAATAAGCAGTTACTGTTTCCAGGTCATTATGTAAGCGGACCGGGAGGTTAGGGTCATTATGCAGGATATTTATTAATCCCGCTGCGTCGCCATATTCTTCTTTATCTGTGAGGGTTCTTATCTGCCAGATGAGCGCATCATTCCTGCTTGGTGGTTTAGTCAGAAATTTCTGCACAATATTGCGGTTCTCTTTATTGGCAATAGAAATAACACTGTTGGTAGCAGATTCATTTGCGCCTACGATCCGGCTATCATCTTCACTTTTTTTACGGGGGAACAGGTTGTAATTAATAAATTGAAAAGTGAGCGCGGCAGAATCAAGTTCATTGCGTAAAAAATAAGCTTTACCAATAAGCAGGTAAAGGTTATCTACCCAGTCACTACGCAGGTCATGTAAAAGTATACCGGCGGTAGATTTATAAATTACAGAATCCAGTTCCACTTTTTGAGTCGCGGTATTTTCGAGGCTGTAGGGATAGAACTGCAACAGGGAACTGTAATCATCCTTCTGAGCCATTTTCCCTCTTTCAATTACAGCATTCAGTTTATTATTGGCATTAAAATAATAATTGTAATGGGTGGTGTTGTTTTGGATCAGGCGCCGTAATGTAGTAAATTTTTTATCCGCCGTTTTTTCTGACCCTAAAACTTTTTCCTCATATTTTTCGGGCTTTTTTTCTTTCCCAAAAGGATCTAAAGTCCAGGTGGGCTGGGCTACAATGACATCCGACATCAATATTAAAAACAGGAAAAGAGGTAGAGAAAAACAGGTTTTCTTGTACATGAAAAAGTTGGTTATAAAAGAGGGCTAAATATCGGTTTTTTTTTACAATAAACAGCCTCAAGATATGATGTCAATGCTCCACAAACACAACTGCCTCTATATATAAATTGTTAAAACTATCAGTCAGTAGTTGTTTTTATAGTACATTATAATGCAGGATAATGAGGGGGGTTTCTTATTTTTAACCAACAATAGACCAGCACATGGCAAAAATAGATGCCCATACCACGTTAAAAAGACTGAGAAATCATTACCGGCTGGTGGTGATGAATGAGGATACTTATGAAGAAGTGGTAAAGTTTAAACTTACAAGAATGAGCGTTTACATAGCCATGAGTACGCTATTTGTTTTGATGGTAGGCTTAACCGCAGCACTTATCATTTTTACACCTTTGAAATATTATTTACCTGGAGTGGGATATGGTAATGCTCGGCAGGTGAAAGAATACCGCCAATTAAAGATCAGGACCGACTCTATGGAGAAAACTCTGGAACACCAGAAAAAATACTTTGAAGATATTAACCGGGTGTTGCAGGGGAAAATTCCTAAACTGGATACCAATAACTTAAGTCTCCCCAAAATGGAAAATATGGACGAATAAGAATAAATATGCCGGTTTTACGTTGGTTATAGGTCAGCTACCTATTGAAAACCATAAAACCCACTCTTATGTTTAATTCGAAATCCAGATCCGCCGGCAACCAGGAACACACTTCCACTACACTAATTGGCCTCGGCACTTCACTTTCCGGCAACCTCGAAGCTGCAGGCGATATCCGCATTGACGGTGTATTAAAAGGTAACTTAATTGCCAAAGCAAAAATTTTTATTGGCCCGGAAGGCGTAATTGAAGGAGATATTATTGGCCAGCAGGCAGACATCCTGGGAAAAGTAGAAGGTACCGTGCAGGTGCATGATCTTTTGTATTTACGCGGGAATGCCATTATTTTTGGGGATATTCACGCAGCAAAATTGCTTATAGAGCCTACCGTTAGTTTCAACGGGCAATGCCGGATGGGCGCGAATATTGTGGAACTTAATGCGGACATGACAAAAGTAATCAATGGATAAAAACAATCAACAGCTTTACAAATACGCAGGTATGGCAACCCAGTTCCTAATCGGAATTGGGTTGACTGTTTATGGAGGTATCTGGATAGACAGATGGTTGAAACTTTCCATCCCACTTGCGGTATGGTTGTTACCTTTGCTCCTCATTTCAGGAGTGATTGTAATGATCATCAGGGATACCAATAAAAAAAAATAAAAATGAATTGGGGTATTAAAGGGTTGTTACCGCTCACTTTGTTATTTCTTTTACTTATGGCTGCGACCGCCCTCTTATCAGGCCGCCTTAACCAGGCAGGTTTTGACACGCGTGTGCTCTTTGGCTCCAACATCCTCTTTTATTCTATCAGTGTAATTTCCTATTTTTTGCAATTGAAGGGTATGCGTAACAGTAACTCGCATGTTTTTGTACGCAGCGTGATGGGCGCAATGATGTTAAAGATGCTGGTATGCCTGGCAGCCACCTTTGCATATGTAACCATGGCGGGTGATCAATTCAGTAAAAGAGCTGTTTTTTTAGCCCTGCTGCTATACCTGGTTTACCTGGCTGTGGAAGTTTATACAGTAATGAAAATGAACAGGAAAAAAAATGCCTAAACAGGAAGTGCCTTTTTTGCAGTTAAAACAATTTATTCCGCCGGACAGTTTTACGGATGTACTTTATTACCTGCAACATTATAAAGTACAATTAACTGTTACCAGGGAACGCCAGACGATACTGGGTGATTACCGTCATCGTATCCTCCATAAAGGACACCGGATCAGTGTTAACGGCAACCTTAATAAATATAGTTTTCTTATAACCCTGCTGCATGAACTGGCTCACCTCTTTACTTATGAACGATACGGTCACCGGGTAAGCCCGCATGGTTCTGAATGGAAAAAAGAATTCAGTGCCATACTTGTACTGTTCCTGCAAAAAAAGATATTCCCTGAAGATATAGAACAGGCTCTGCGCAAAACCATTACCAACCCCGCAGCAAGCAGTTGCGGTGATGCAAAACTTTTGCGGGTATTGCGGAATTACGATAATAAAAAAGAAGGATCTTTAATGGTGGAACAACTGCCGGATAATGCTTTTTTTAAAATTAACGGAGACAGGGTATTTAAAAAAGGTCCAAAAATGCGCACCCGGTTTAAATGCCAGGAAGTGTTAACCGGGAAATGGTTTCTTTTCAGCGGAATGTACGAAGTAGTTATAGCAGCTCAATAAATATTATAATCCGGTTTTATACCTTATTTTCGGTTATAAATAACCCAGACAATTGGCGGAAGATATAAAATATAACGAGGAAGATTTGGTCAGGCTCTTAAAGGAGCAGGACCAGCAAGCTTTTTCGTACCTCTACGATAATTATGCCGGAGCGTTAAATGGTATCATTGCCAGAATGATTGACGACAGCCAGTTGGCTGAAGATGTACTACAGGAAGCGTTTATCAAAATCTGGAACAACTTTCAACAATACGACAGCAGTAAAGGACGGTTATTTACCTGGATGATAAACATCACCCGGAACTTAACTATTGATACTTTACGGAGCAAAGGTTTTAAAAAGCAGCGCCAAATCTCGAAAGATGAAAATTCCGTAAGTAATTATCAGGATAAAACCTTTCATAATGCCATGTTTGACAGTATTGGGTTGCAAAAACAACTTAAAAATCTGAAACCGGCGCAGAAAAGTTTAATTGACCTGGCTTATTTCAGCGGTTTCACACAAGAAGAAATTTCAAAAGAAATGGGAATCCCTCTTGGTACAGTTAAAACCCGTATGCGATCAGCCATATTAGAATTAAGAAAAATGTTACAGTAATAAGTGGAAACAAAAGACTTCATATCATCTGGATTATTAGAACTATACGTTCTGGGATTGACCTCGGCCGAAGAAACGCTTGAGGTCGAAACCATGTTAGGTCAGCATCCGGAAGTTGTGGAAGAAATGAGTGCAATTGGCCTGGCCCTGGAAAATTACGCAATAGCGCATGCTATTACGCCCGGAACTGGTATGAAGAAAAATATTCAGGCACAACTAAGCCAGCCAGGACAAATATCTCAAAAAGGGAAAGTTATCTCTATGCAGCCCTGGTTGAAATGGGTTGCTGCAGCATCCGTAATTCTTTTGTTAGGCAGTACTGTTTTCAATGTTATTTATGTACAAAAATATCAACAGGCTGAACTTGCACGCACAGAAGCAGAAACCAGGCTATATTCGCTGGAAGAAGAAAATAACTCCGTTCGTTCAAGCATGAACGTGGTACAAAGTAAATTTAGTGAACCTGTTTCATTACATGGGTTAGAAGCCTCGCCTGAAGCAGCAGCGAAAATATTCTGG
>JBKJUT010000237.1:0-5147 GCA_046590515.1 Ferruginibacter sp. | reverse complement strand
TGATGTAAAAATGCATCTTTTAAGCTTAGCGTCTTAACTATTTCGTTTAAATACCTCAATCCTTCGATGAAAGGGCATTTTTAAGCTTTAAGGCATTTTTCCCACAGAATTAATTATTAGATAAACAGGAATTGTTTTACAGTTTATTTCCAAAAATAAAAATGTCCCTGGTAAGAGGGACATTTTTAAAAATTTCAGGTTCCTGGGAATAGTTTTTCTTACTTGTGGTGTAAGGATTGGACCTGTGGGTTTTCATTTAATTGGACAATTGGACATGGTCTTTTTCTTAGGCATTGGACATGGATAATCTGGATAATAACTTTTCTTAGGATATTGGCAGAACCAGGACAACAAGCAATCTCTGGTTTCATGCTTCCGTAAAATTGCAAGTTTTAAGCGGCAAGTATTAAATAATTCGACAAGTGGTAATTTTACTTCGATGAATGAGTAAAATAAATCGATTAGGTAGTGAAAATACGGTGGAGCCTGCAGGAATTTAACGGCCAGATGATCTTAGCTTATAAGGTTTATCCTGCCGATTACATCAGATTTCAACATTTTGCTGATAGGAACAAGGGCTTCTCCAATCAATAAAGTGTAGTCCTGGATGTTCCGGATTTTACGTAGGTTTACGATGAAAGAACGATGAACTTTCATGAACTGGGGACTGGCAATTTTTTCCTCCACTGACTTTAGTGTGCCGTGCGACAGGTATTTTTTTTCTTTGGTGCAGAATTTTACATAATCGCCCATGCTTTCTATATACAATATGTCATCATAGTTTAATCGTGTGAGCATACCGTCCGCTTTAATAAAAATATCCTCCTTCTTTGTTTCCTCCTTTTTTTCCATAAGCAGCAATACAGCTTTACTCACGGATTCCTGGAAACGCACGAAAGAAAATGGTTTCTTAAGGTAGTCGGTTACATTGTATTGGAAGGCATCGTAGGCATAATCAGTTTTGGAAGTAGTAAGTATTACTTTAGGCATCACCGGAACTTTGTCAAGGAGTTGAAAACCACTATCACCGGGCATTTCAACGTCCAGAAAAAGGATATCTGTTTCATTTTTCATTAAAAAATCCAAAGCTGCACCCGCATCTCCGAAAGAAGCAGTAACATTAATGTTGCCGTTCTTTTCGCAATAACGCTCCAGGAAACTCCTGGCAATGGGTTCATCATCTACTATGACTGCTGTGATTTTCATTTTATATTATGCACTTTGATCTTTTAGTTTAACCAGGTCGTTTTGTATAACCGGTATCATTTCATACAATTCTGAACGGAAGCCGGTATACATCTCTGCTAATTGTGACATGTCATTTAATCCAGCACATTTCTTTTCCAGGTTTTCCGCTTTGCTGGTAAGCCCGGTAAGCCCTACAAAGCTTAAAACAGGTTTTAGCTTATGGATTTTTCTGCGAAACTCCTCCGTATTTCCTCCACTATAGCTTTCTTCAATATCATTCATCTGTGGCGTAATACCGGTAAGAAACTGTTCAAATACCATCCCGGCATGTTCTTTATCATCTTCATAGATACTTTGCAGGAACTCCTGGTCCAGTTTACTATTAAAGACAAAATACTGGTCATTCATCTTTTGGGTTTTTCTTGTGGTTGTGGCTATAACGAAGTATCACATAAAATATTTTACTACTTCGTATAATAAATTCCGTTAACCCGTCTAATATTTTGGGTGTTTTTACGTTATTCCCTTACCAATCACAAAATTCAATTGGTATGAAAAATTCGCATACTTCCGGTACATTTTTTAACCGGTTAATGAAAATCAAGAAAGAAGAAGAGGGTTTTGACATTGCTAATCACGACGCATTGCTGAAGCTTTATGTAGATGGTTATATAGTTTTAAACCAGGAAACCAACGAAATAATAGATTTCAATGAAAACATGATGACGATGTTTGCATTGCCCACTGATGTATTGTTAAAAAAATTACGCCTTATCCAGCTTTTTATGCGTTACCTGGCAGAAGACAGCCCCAATAAAGACCTAATGATGAATTTTATTCCGGATAACTGGCAGGGAGAAGCGGGCTTTTACAATTACAATGGCGAGAAATTCAACGGGTATATTAAAAGTACCGTGTATTATAAGGCAGATATGAAATGCCAGTTGATCAGTATCCGGAATATTACTGAAAAGAAGAATGCAGAGCGGGAACTGAAAATTTATAAAGACAACGTGGAGAATGCCGCACGTGCCAAGGCAAGATTCCTCAGTAGCATGAGTCATGAACTGCGTACTCCGTTAAACGGCATTATAGGCACCTCAAACCTGGTACTATTGGAACCCAACCTTCCAGACAATATCAAAGAACATGTAAATATATTGCGGTATTCTTCTGAACATATGCTCGGCATCATTAATGACATTCTTGATTTCAGTAAAATAGACGCTGGTAAGCTGGACCTGCGAAAACAAACTTTTAACCTAAAAGAATGCATCAGTAATACTATAAAATCCTTCGAATCTCAATTCATTAATAAAGGCATTACTTTTATCAGTACCGGTATTATTGAGTTGATAAACATCAATATTATTTCCGACGAGGTTAAATTAAGCCAGGTAATAAACAACCTGCTGTCAAACGCGTTGAAGTTTACGCATGACGGTAGTGTGCAGTTTACAGCCAGGATTGAAAGTGCGGATCAACATCAGTGTCTGGTTTATTTCGAAGTTACAGATACAGGTATTGGCATCCCGGCAGAAAAACATTCAGAAATATTCCAGGGATTTGCCCAGGTACATACCGATGAGCAAAGCCGCCAGTTTGGTGGAACGGGTTTAGGTCTTACCATCAGTGAACGGCTGGTTACAAAATTTGGTGGCAGGCTTGAGGTGGAAAGTGCCTTAGGTGAGGGAGCCCGTTTTTACTTCACGATTCCTTTTGAAATAGCTGGAGTTTATGAAGTGCCTGCACCCGATGATCATCATACCCTTGGTGAACTAACTCCTGATACAAGAGGGTTGCGCGTGCTTGTGGTAGAGGACAACGAGATAAATGCCAGCATCCTTACCAGTTTCCTGCGGAAATGGGGTGTGATCATTAAAGAAGCCGGTAACGGAATCCATGCGCTTGAACTTATTAAATATCATAAGTTTGATTTGATTCTCATGGACCTGGAAATGCCGGAAATGAATGGATATACTGCTATAAAAAAGATCAGGGAAACGGATACAATTACGCCGGTATTGGCATTTACAGCCACATTATTGGAAAATATGGAATCTTTGACATCCGAAATAGGGTTTAACGATTATGTATTGAAACCCTACCGTCCGGCAGAATTAAAAAAGAAGATTTTAAAGTACGCTCCTAACCGGAAAATAGATTATCTATAATTTACCGGGATAATTTCCCACCTTAATTGGGCAAATCATCCACACTTTGGATGTTTGTTTAATAAATTTACCTTTAATCAGAAGTTTAATAATACAAAACAGTACCCTTTTCTATCTACAACTTTAAGGAGTGATTTTTGTTTAATGTCAAATAGACAAAACTTAAACTCCCTAATTACAAAAGTTGGAAACCAAGTACAATGATAAAGAGCTGGTAATATTATTATCATCAGGCAGCCAGAATGCTTTTAGTTATTTATATGACAATTATGCAGGTGCTTTGAACGGAGTGATTTACCGTATCGTAAAAGAAAATATGCTGGCGGAGGATATACTGCAAGAAGTATTTGTAAAAGCCTGGGCAAATTTCCATCAATTTGATACAGAAAAAGGTCGGCTCTTTACGTGGCTGGTAAACATTGCACGTAACCATACTATTGATACGCTGCGAAGTAAATCATACAAGAATAATAAGAATACTAACCTGGGTGATCCAAATCATAACCAGGATAGAATCTACCGGGATGATTTATACGATGGAATAGGATTGCGTAAACAACTTAGTTTGCTTAAACCTGCACATAAGAATGTGCTTGATCTCGCTTACTTTATGGGCTTTACCCAGGCAGAAATAGCAAAGGAAATCGGTATACCGCTTGGTACTGTAAAAACCAGGTTGCGTACAGCTATAATGGAACTTAAAACTGTAATGAATGAACCAGTATTGGCTTCACAAGTAGAGGCCGGAAATTCCTGAACCTGGCCTACAAAGAAAACCTAAAGCCTCCATTTACCACAAAACCTTCTAATGGAACATATAATTCTTTGAATACGGGAGCAGACTGCGACCCGGTAAAAATTGATTCAAACCTGGTCTGCCGGACATCTCCAAAGTTCTCAAAATTAATAAACACGGAAAACCTGCTCCAGGTTCTTTCAGCAACCAGGCCCGTTAACCAATAAGAAGGAGATTTAGCATCACCTGTTCTGAGTTGTGAACTGAAATAATAAAATTCTGACCCAAAGCGCCATTTATTTTCGATCTCATAAGTTATTGCTGCGTTTAACCGGTGACGTGGTGATAAAGTCTGTCTGTTGTTTTGACCATTGTTATACAGGCGGGCATCCGTAAATGTGTAACCGAGGTACAAAGCCAGCTCATCTACAGCCAGCCTCAGGTTCGTTTCGGCGCCACGAGTATCCAGATACCCTTTGAGATTAACCAGCTTTTGTATATTTACTGCGTCAGGTAATAAAGGGTGTTGAACACGGGTATAAAAGAATAACTGGTTCGCACTAAATGAAAAATCTCCCCACTTCCTGCGGTAATTTAAATCAGCGTTGAAACCATAGCTCTTCTCAAGCCGGTTAGAATTATCTACCGGCAGGATATTTTTATATAATACTTTTTCTGTTTCCTCGGTAAAGATTGTGGGCGCTTTATATCCCATGCCACCCCCTACCCGGCTTGTAATCCCCGGGGCAATATCAAATAAAACAGCTACCCTGGGGAGTATTGCCACGCCGTATTTCATTACTCCGTCTATTCTTAATCCTGATTCCAAAGTAAGCCCCTTAGATAAACTCTTTGTATTTTGAGCAAATAATCCTGAAGCTACCTGTTGATAATTTCTTTCAACTGCGGGCAAGGGATCTTCATAGAACTGGTCGGTGACCAGGTTAACACCCAATACCCAATCATTGTTTTCATTGTGCCTGGTATACACTGCCTCAGAAAAAGAACTTAACTGGGTGCCGTTAAAAGAATATCCTGCAGTCGTAATT
>JBKJUT010000306.1:0-8364 GCA_046590515.1 Ferruginibacter sp. | reverse complement strand
AAAAGAATTATACCCTGCCTAATAACAATGGTATGTTTGATAAGATTGTAGATGATTATAAAATAGATGGCAACGATGAAACCTACTACATTGCTGTTAAAAACAATAAGTATGGAGTGTTCAACAGTAAATTCGACATTATTGTACCTTTTGAATATTCTGAAATCAAAACAGTTTCTTCTGGTAAGCGTCCGTACCTGCAGGTAAGCCGCGATGGAATGCAAGGCGCATTGTTTACTAACGGTACCGTAGCTATAACCCCTGAAAACAATTCACTTACTCCGGTGTATGTAGGAGATGAAGAATATATGATCGTGCAAAGAAATGGAAAAAGTTATGTAAGAGATTTCCAAAACCATGACCTGTTCGCTGATGGATACCGCCGGATCGATTATGACAACCGTGGTGGTTTCATTGTAACCGGTGATAATGATCTAAGAGGATATTATTTTATGGATAAATCTTTCATATCTCCAAAGTACAAAGACATCAGGCTGGTTGATGGCACCCGCTATCTACAGGTTAAAACTTCTGCTGATAAAGTAGGATATATTAATTCTGCCGGTGATGAGTATTTTGCAGAATAACAATTTTTGATATGATACAAGGCCCTGCATAATGCGGGGCTTTTTTTTGCGCCTAAGTTAAAAATACTAACTTCGATTCCTATTAGTTGTTTAACTAACTATTTTTAATCAGCGTGTGTACTAAATCAATCTGGGTATGAACAGGGTAATAAAAAAAGTGGCAATTTTAGGAAGCGGGGTAATGGGAAGCAGGATAGCCGCACATTTTGCCGGGGCGGGTGTACAGGTATTGTTACTGGATATTGTTCCGAAAGATCTTGCTGCTGATGCAAAACCTGCCGAACGGAATAAAATTGTAAATGAGGCACTGGCGGCAGCACTTAAATCGAATCCTTCACCTGTATTTGACAAAAATGTAATCAAAAGAATTACCACCGGAAATTTCACGGATAACATGAAAGATATTGCCGCGGTTGATTGGGTGTTGGAAGTGGTAATAGAAAAACTAGGAGTAAAGCAGTCGGTTTTCGCAGAGGTGGAGAAATACCGCCGTCCCGGCACATTGGTAACTTCTAACACCTCAGGCATACCTATTGCGCAAATGGCGGAAGGCAGGACAGATGATTTCAAAAAGCATTTTGCGGGCACACACTTTTTCAACCCACCAAGGTATTTACGTTTGCTGGAAATTATTCCTACACCGGAAACCGATCCTGAAGTAACAGCATTTTTGATGCATTACGGAGATCTTTACCTGGGTAAAACCACTGTGCTGGCAAAAGACACTCCCGCATTTATTGCTAACCGGGTAGGAGTTTTCAGCATAATGACCATCTTTCATCTGATGGATAAACTAGGCTTAAGTATAGATGAGGTGGAAGCATTGACAGGCCCATTGATCGGCCGTCCTAAATCGGCCACTTTCCGCACAGCGGATGTGGTGGGAATCGATACCTTGGTTCGTGTAGCCACTGGAGTAGCACTGGGATGCCCGCAAGATGAAGCCAAAGAAACTTTTAAAATTCCAGGCTGGTTGAACACCATGGTGAAAAATAACTGGTTGGGAGATAAGACAAGCCAGGGGTTTTTTAAGAAAGTTAAAAATGCAGATGGCACTAAAGATATCCTGGTATTAAATCTTTCCACACTGGAATACGAGGCCAGGAAAAAACCCAAATTTTCTACTGTGGAGGCTGCCAGGCCTATAGAAAACCTGGAAGAAAAATTACGCCTGCTGGTAGCAGGAAAAGATAAGGCAGCAGAATTTTTCCGGCAGTTTCATTATGCTTTATTTTCTTACATTTCTCACAGGGTGCCGGAAATCAGTGATGAAATTTACCGGTTGGATGATGCGTTGAAAGCCGGCTTTGGCTGGGATATCGGTGCTTTCGAAAGCTGGGATGCACTAGGCTTACCAGCCACCCTCGAATTAATGAAAGCGCAAGGTGTGCCTGTGGCTCCATGGGTAACTGAAATGGTACAGGAAGGTCATCAAACTTTTTATAAAGTTCAAAATGGTAAACGCCTGTTTTACGACCTGGTTTCGAAAACTTATAATGCTGTGCCTGGCGGTGACGCATTCATCGTAATGAAGAATTTTGCCGGTGACACACTTTGGAAAAACAGTGCCTGCCGCACCTATCACCTGGGTGATGATGTAATAGGATTAGAATGGTATACGAAGATGGGCAGTATCGGTGGCGAAGTATTGGAAGGAATTCAACGTTCCATCGGGTTGGCCGAAGAAAAATATAAAGGATTGGTAATCGCCAATGAAGGAAGTAATTTCAGTGCAGGTGCCAATGTGGCAATGATCTTCATGCTGGCAATTGAACAGGACTATGATGAAATTGACATGGCTATCCGCATGTTTCAAAATACAATGATGCGGGTTAGGTATTCATCCATCCCGGTAGTGCTGGCACCACATGGCCTCGCCCTGGGCGGAGGTTGTGAGATATGCCTGCATGCGGATAAAGTTATAGCAGCAGCCGAAACTTATACCGGGCTGGTTGAAGTAGGTATCGGTGTAATACCTGGAGGCGGCGGCACCAAGGAGTTCGTATTGCGTGCGGCAGATGAAATGCACCATGGTGAACCGGAAACAATCACATTACAAAACAGGTTCCTGACTATTGCTACGGCAAAAGTATCTACGTCAGCTCATGAGGCCTTTGACCTGGGAATACTTCGCAAAACAGATGAGATCAGTATGAACAGTGCACGCCGGATTTCAGAAGCCAAAAGAGCTGTACTGTCATTATCCGGGGATGGATATGTTACCCCGGTGCCACGCCAGGATATTAAAGTATTGGGCCGCACCGGACTGGGAGCCATGTATGCAGGCATAAACGGAATGTGGCGCGGTAAATATGCTACTGACCATGATGTAGTGGTTGCAAAAAAACTGGCCTATGTAATGTGTGGCGGCGACCTGAGTGAACAGACTCCTGTAAGTGAACAGTATTTACTTGACCTGGAAAGAGATGCTTTCCTGAGCCTGACAGGAGAAAAGAAAACATTGGAAAGAATTCAAAGCATTTTAAAAACCGGTAAGCCGCTCAGGAACTAAGAATAATGTTATGACCCAACCTCCATTTTTAAAACGTGGTGACCTAATAGGTATTACCTGCCCGGCGGGTTACCTGCCTGCTGAAAAAGCGGCAGCCTGCATTCAAACACTAAAAAACTGGGGATACCAGGTAGTTACAGGTGAAACAGTGGGCGGCAACTCTGGTAATTATTTCAGCGCCGATGATGAAACCAGGGCACGCGAACTACAGGTTTTACTGGATGATAAAAAAATAAAAGCCATTCTGTTCGGAAGAGGTGGTTATGGCATGACACGCATTATTGACCGGCTTGATTTTAAGAAATTCCGGAAAAATCCGAAATGGCTTATAGGTTTCAGTGATATAACGGTTATGCATACCCACTTGATGGGCAATTATAAAACTGCCTCACTCCATGCACCTATGGCTGCTGCATTTAATGAAGATAATGGCAGCAATGAATATCTTTTATCCCTGCAGCAGGCCCTGGCCGGTAAAAAAGCCCGCTATACCGCTCCTCCCCACCCCTTTAACCAGACAGGTAAGGCCAAAGGAATACTTGTGGGTGGTAACCTTGCATTGCTGGCTCATGTAATGGGCACTACATCTGATTTCGAAACCAAAAACAGGATCTTTTTCCTTGAAGATATTGGCGAATACCTTTATAACGTAGACCGGATGCTGCAGCAGTTAAAGCGTGGTGGTAAATTTGATAAAATTGCCGGATTGATCCTGGGGGGATTCAGTGACATGAAAGATACAGAACGGCCTTATGGAAAAACCATTGATGAAATATTGCAGGAGTATACTACCACGCTCAATTGCCCGGTATGCCTGCATTTCCCGGTGAGTCATGAAAAAGAAAACCTGGCTCTGAAAACAGGTGGCAGATACGAATTGAAGGTCCAGTCATCAGGTGCAGAATTAAACGAATTATAAGAAATTTCTTACCGCAATACTGAATCCATAATCCTGGTATAAAGCGGGAAGGTGGAAAGATTATTATGAGAGCCACCTTCAAACGTTATAAAACTGTCATCTTTTTTCAGCAATTGTTTTAATTTTAATGCATTTGAAAATGGCACCACATTATCCTTCGTGCCATGCAAAATAATCACCATTGACTTCACCCCGGGGAGGTATTCATAATTTGGAAATTTATAATTACTCATAGCGTTCACAGGGTAAAGAAAGGCATAGTGGGCAAAGAGAGAGGGAATACTGTAATAAGGAGTTTCCAGTACCAGGGCTTTGCAGGACACATCAGATGCTACGTAGCTCGCAATTCCCGTTCCCAGGCTCCTGCCATATATAACTATACTATCAGCAGGAATAGACGCAGCAGCCATATTATAAACCATCATACCCTGGTCTAACATTTTTTTTTCTGTACGTTCTCCGGTTGACTTTCCAAATCCAGGGTAATCGGGCATCCAGACTTCATATCCCCTATCTGTAAAGAAGCCGGCATTGGAAGCATAATGCACCACGTTTTCCATGTTTCCGTGGAAGTAAACCACAATCCCTTTGCGGATAGAATCAGCCGGTAGAAATTTGACGAGGCTAATGGTATCTGTGCCATTCACAGGGACTTTCATTTCGGCGAAATTCTTAAAAGCAAAAGTATAATTACTGTCAAGTTTTACCGGGTGAAAAAGAAACCGGTCCTGCAGGTAATACAGGGCAATACCTACGGAGCAGTACAACAGTATCCCTATTTTTATTATGCGCATAATGTGCTTCCTGGTCATACTGGTTAATATTTTAAAATGTCGCGAATGATATTATGGTATGCAGGAAAGGACACTAAATTATTATGGCCGCCACCCTCAATACGCACCAGGGTAATCTTTTTTGGATTAAGTGCCTGTAACTTTTCGCTATGAGAAACCGGGATGAGCCAATCACGGGTGCCATGAATAATATAAGTATGGCATTGCACCCGGGCGATCCACCTGTCTGTTCGTAAATGAAACCGCAACAGAATACGCAAAGGAAGTAAAGGAAGAAATCTTTCCACTGCTTTTATGAAACTATAATATGGCGCATCCAGTATCAGGTACCTGGGTGTGTTATCTGCTGCTACTTTCGCCGCAAAACCGCTCCCCAGGCTACGCCCATACACGATCATATGAGTTTCCCCGTATTGAGCAGAAAGGCGCGTGTACACAAACTGCATATCTGCCAGCATATCTATTTCAGAGCGTATGCCTGTACTTTTTCCAAAACCACGGTAGTCGACCATCACCACGTCATAATTATATCTTGTAAAATCACGGGCATAACGCGCCCACCCTTTAATACTCCGCGTGTTTCCATGGAAATAAAGTATTAAGCCCAAAGGCTTATCCACTGTAAAATGCAGGCCATTGATACGGACACCTGTACTTACATCAAAATACAATTCGCTGAATGGTACATCATATTTATAAGTAAAATCCGGAGAGAGTTTTTCAGGCTTAAAAATAAATTTTTCCTGCACCAGGTATACGAGTATAAGTAACAGCCCGTACCCTAGTATGATATATATAAACGTCTCATTCAATTACTGTAGGTTTTGGCAATTACCCTTCTTTTTTCCAGGCCTCCATTCCTCCTGCCAGGTTTACCAGGTTGGTAAATTGAAATCCGCGTTGAAGCCTTTGAATAATTATCTGGCTGCGTATTCCCTTCTCACAGTAAAAAATTACCGGTACATCCTTTTCGATCAGTTTAGTATTATCAGCCACATCCTGCATGGGAATATGTAACCCACCGATATTGAAAGACTGATGTTCCCAGGATTCACGTACATCAATTAGCTGCAACTTTTCGCCAGAACCAATCCGTTGTTTCAATTCTGACACGGTGATAGAATTCATATTTTAAAATTCATCTTCATTTTCGTAGATCCGGGTCAGCTTTAGTTTACTTACCGGTGCCACTACCAGCGGGAATTTTTCAGTGAGCACATTACTTTGTTCCAGGCCAAAACTCCTTTCTTCCGTAACGCTGATCTCTTTTATCCAGAAATAAATTTTCATGATCATGTGTTCCATGAATGGCAGTTCATTGTCCTGGCTTAAGAATTTTTCCATTACGATAAACTGGAAATCACCTACCATATTATTCCGTTGCTGGCTTTCATACCGGCTGGTAATATTCACTTCCCTGTTAGTTACCAGGTCCTCTACAACTTTACGGAACATGATATTTAACCGTGGCGCAATGCGGAAGCCCAGCCTGAATTCTACCCGGATTATATCATTTGGTATAATATGTTCTACCGTGTATTCACTCGTGTACGGATCGTCTAATGTATCCACATGGATAAACCAGTAAATATCCGCACGTTTAGGTTTACCACTAAGTATGCTGTAAATAATTTTATGTTCTATCTCTTTTGGATTATTGGCACTGGTAAGGTAAACCAGGTGAGTAGCGTATTTGGGCACTGATGAATCATTGCTTAACTCTTCCAGTTTGGGAATGTATTCTTCTACCCGGACAAACTCCACGTAACGGTTCTTGATTCTGCGTGCCCGGTACCATACATACATCACTGTGAACATTAAGAAACCAATAAGCATGGTAATATAACCGCCATGAATAAATTTATCGAGCAAAGCCACCAGGAATCCCATTTCTACCACCAGGTATACACTTAAGAAAACATAAATCCATACAGGCTTCACACGGTGCAAAACCAGGTAATTTGAAAACAGGATCGTTGTCATAAACATGGTAGTGATGATCGCCAGGCCATAAGCGGCTTCCATACGTGCAGATTCACGGAAATAAAGCGTAACACCTATACAACCCACGAACAGTAAAGTGTTGATACCCGGGATAAATATTTGTCCTTTCGCTTCTGAAGGATAATTTGTTTTCATTCTTGGCCAGAGATTCAAACGCATGGCCTCGTTTATTAAAGTAAAAGACCCGGTTACCATAGCCTGGCTGGCAATGATGGCAGCGGAGGTAGCAATGATTACACCCGGCACGATAAACCATTGTGGCATCAGGTCGTAAAAAGCATTTAATTTACTGGCCTCCATGTATGCTTTATCAAGCAGCTGTCCGTTGTGATTTTTTAATAAGCTGGCACCCTGGCCAAAATAATTAATGATCAGGCAGGTTTTTACCAGTATCCAGGAAGTCCGGATATTTCCGCGACCACAATGCCCCAGGTCGCTATAAAGTGCTTCGGCCCCTGTGGTACAAAGGAAAACTGCACCTAACAACCAAAATCCTTCCGGGTAAGTAAAGAGGAAATGAAACGCATAATACGGGTTCAGTGATTTTATAATTGATAAATCATCAGATATATGAACCAGGCCAAGTACCGCAAGCATCACGAACCAGACACTCATAACCGGGCCGAAAAATTTACCGATTTTGGCGGTACCAAATTGTTGGGTAAAAAAGAAGGCGCATATAATTCCTATCACGATATATACAATCGTTCCGGTTGTCATATCATAGAAGGCAGGCAATTTCTGCAAACCTTCTATAGCTGATGTGATTGAGATCGGTGGTGTAATGATACCATCAGCCAGTAAGGCTGCCCCTCCAACCATTGCAGGTATTACCAGCCATTTTTTACGTCGCCGCACCAGGGCAAATAATGCGAATATTCCACCTTCCCCACGGTTATCGGCCCTTAAAACAAGGATTACATATTTAATGGTGGTTTGTATGGTTAAAGTCCAGATAATAAGAGAGAGCGTACCTAGTATTAATTCTTCATTAATTACTCTTCCTTTTACGATTGAATTAAAAACATATAAGGGAGAGGTTCCTATGTCTCCGTAAATAATGCCTAATGCAATTAATAAACCTGCTGCCGAAACTTTGTTGATGTGCTTTGCCACGAATGTGAATTTTCTGTAATCCCTTTAATGTAACAGGGCTTTACAAATGTAAAATGAAATGCTTTATAATAATGATGTATTTAAAATTAATATACTTAGCACACCTGTCTGTAATGATTGGGCATGGTAAGTCCCGGGCAAAAAAAAGCCCCTGGAAGCCAGGGGCAGGAATTATAATAAGTTACAACGTACAGGTTTAGCCGAATCATGTCAGCCACCGAACTTGAAATCAATCTGGTTTTTTACCATCCAGGAAAGTATTGATGGTACTTATTTCTGCCTGGTTATTTTCATCCGTTTTTACGGTGTAATTACTGTAAAAACTTTCTACATCAGCAATCTGGTTGTGCATTTCCATATTGCGGCGCAGGTAGGCGGGTACGGTTTCAAACTCGTTATTGGGATCTGCCGCATTAATATTGAAAGACAAAT
>JBKJUT010000055.1:0-15337 GCA_046590515.1 Ferruginibacter sp. | reverse complement strand
CTATAGGGATGAGATGACCCATTCATACTTATATAAATATCTACCGGGAAACCCGCCTGCACCCTGCTTCGGTAACCAGCCTTGGCAAACACAAGCCCGTAACCCGGGGCAATAAATGTATGCGCATCATTCAATGGAATTTTGCCGGTATAAGTGTATCCAATATTACCATATATTTTTTGTGCGCTTATATCCACTCCCGCTGCCAGTACTCCCGGTGCTACCCCGGTCACAGGATTGCCGTCATATATATTATTTTGCTGCCGGTAGGTAATAAAGCGGGCATGGGTAAGAGTGAGAGCCCACCATGCTTTCAAATTATGTATTGTGCCCGTATTCTTTTTTATTGCCTCCCAGTTGAGGCTTGCCTCCAGGCCGCGTTGCCGGGTTTTGCCGGCATTGATAAAATAATCTGCCCCTGAACCATCCCGGCGACTTACAATATTGTTTTTAAGTCCCGACAGATAATACGCGGCCTCCATCCACAACCTGTCCTCTACAGGTTGCCACTTTAGCCCGGCCTCATAATTTATACCTGTCTCAGCTTTCAGACTGCTATTGAACCTGCCGTCGCTGGCATGTACTTCGTATATAGATGGAGGAGAATATCCTTTGCTGGCTATTATATATATTAATGACTTGCGCAGGTGGCGGCTGATAGATAACCGGGGCACCATTTGCGGGGTGAAATTGCTTTGCTGCCCGTTACTACCTGGCAGGCTTAGCCGTCGAAAACCGTAATGATAATTATTGTAACTGGCGCCACCGCTTATTTTCCAGGTACCTAATACTGCATCAGCCTGTATAAAAATATTGAATTGCCGGCTGCCGATCTCGTCCTGGTATTGCAGGGTATCCGGCTGCCCCAGTTTATTTCCGTAAGTGGCAGTATTGGTAAATCCATACTGGTATTCAGCACCCAGCCATACCGGAAAAAAATTATTGTTACGCTGAAATACCGACCGGCCGCCCAGCCCCTGTTCATTCTTTCTTTCATAATTACGGATAGATGGATTGCGGAAACGGCTAAAGCTGCTATACATTCCCGTGGTATGGCTCCAGCTTCTTCCTACTGACTGGCTGAGCGACAGACTTCCATAAAATGTTTGATTATATACTGCTGCCTCCTGCTCCCTGGCGCTGCGGAAACTTCCGGCGCGTGGCCGCGACTGCCGGGGATCGGCCTCCATCTCTGCTTTGGTGAGCCCACCGGGTGTTTCATAATACAGGTCGCTATATAATAGGTTTGCGTATAACCGCGATGCCTTCATTATATATGTGGCGGAATAATTGAATCCATCCCGTCGCATAGCTGATTGTTGCCGGTATCCCGATCCCTGCTGGTGGCTGTATGACAATCCCGACCCACCATTGACAGTTCTGTTTGAATACAGGAGATGGCTGGCAAACAAGCCATAGCTGCCGGTGGAAGATGAAAGGGAAATCTGCCGGCCGTTTACCGGTGAAACTCCTGTCATAAGAACTACCCCACCTGTGCCTGAGCCATACATACTGCCTGCGGGACCTTTTATCACTTCTAGCCGGCTGAGCATATTGATGTCTACCTGGTTGAGATAAGTATTACCGCTGGCATCCGTAAAAGGAATCCCGTTCCAGTAAAATTTTACATTACGTACGCCAAAGGGTGAACGCAGCAGGTTGCCACGAAGGGAAACCCGGAAACTGCCGGGGCTCCGCTCATCCATTTTTACCCCCGGCATGGTATTCATAGCGGCTACCAGGCTGGTGCCATACCTTTCCAATCTTTCTTTATCGAGATAACTTACCGTAGCGGGTAACTGCATTAATTTTTCATTTCTGCCAAAAGCATAAACAGTTGTTTCTTCCAGCAGAGTTACGGAAGGCTGCAGCACCACAGTAAAAAAACCTTCCCCCATCAACCGGCTAAGCGTATCATACATGGGATGTATAAAATAAACAAGGGAGGTATCGGCAGTAAGCTGGAAGTTGCCGGTCACGCTGGTGGTTATACGTTGCAGTGTATTACTGACTTCCACCCCGGCAACTGGCCTGTCCGACCGATCCACTACCTGCCCGCTTGTTTGGCAGGGCCCCTGGCTTGAAACCATGATGCATACAAAAAAGGTAATGATCCATTGCTTCCCCATCCTTATAAAGTTCTTACAATTTGTGCATATTACCTGAACCACTATCCGCAGAAGTGGCCTGGTCCCGCAATTCCTGCCTTACCTGTTCCAGGCAAACAATACATAGGCAATCATTATATTTTTTTTCAAGGTAGGATTGCTCATGTTCTGTCAGCCGGATATTATTGCATTGGCACAAAAGAATATTGCCCACCTTACACTCAAAAGGCTGGTTGCAACGTGGGCAATATTTTATTTCATGGCTGCACATGGCTAAAACTTCAGGTTTAACCCTCCATTAATTAAGAAAGGAACAGAGCGGTAACCACGGGTATCAAAAAATTCTTTGTTGGTAATGTTCTGGAGATCTACAAATAATTTTGCCTGCGGGCTAACTGCGTAGGCAGTGTGTGCGCCAACAATGAAATATGAATCCAGTGTCACATCTTCTTCCATATATCCACCGCTATCATACCGCTTACCGGCGTATTTACCACTGGCACTCACAAAAAGTTTCTTTGTAACCTGGTAACCTGCCAGCACATTAAATGAATGAGCCGGGCGACGCAGTAAATGTGCATAGCTGGTATCAGCAAAAGTCTTCCTGCTTTGGGTCTTTTCATTGGGTGATAGATAGGTATAATTAAAACGTATAGTTCCCTTTTCACACGGCTGGTAAGCGGCTTCCAATTCCAGTCCTGCAACTTTTTGCTCCGCGAAATTGAAATAACGGAAAGTATTATAATTAAAGTCAAGTCCATCTTTACTTGTACGGTTAAAATACACCAGGCGGGTGTTGAATTTTGCGGCGCTCTGCTGGATGCCTGCTTCCCAGGTTACTGATCTTTCAGCTTTCAGTTCCCTGTTACCTACGGAGCCTGAATAAAGTTCATACAGGGAAGGGGCTTTAAAGCTGCTGGCCACACTGCCGAAAATACGCAGGCTTTTATTCAGCCGGTAAGAAGGATTTATCGTGAAAGATTCATTGTTGCCATAGCGGCTGTGTACATTGATCCTGCCACCGGCTTCCATATTAAAGTGTGCTCCCGGTGAAGCATAACTGACAGAAGCATATACTGAGGCCTGGCTAAGTGAAGTATCCTTGAAGTTATCCGCATAAGGCCCGTAACTGCTGACAGAAAGGAACTGGTTGTTCATAGATGCTAAGCGGTAATCACCTCCCTGTAACAGGGTTACATGCTCTCCCAGTTTTATGGTGGCGTACACTTCAGCAAAACGGCTGATGCCGGAAAAATGGTCCCGCGCATATTTTGCAAAGCCACCTACATCCAGGCTGTCGTTCAGGTATTCCCTGCCCGATTCACTGTACTGGTAGTTAGCTGTAAAGCCAACCCCGTTTGCATTGTAACGCAGGTTTGCACCGGTTAACAGGGAGGTATTGGTGATGGTATAATCTTTATCGTCGGTAAATAATCCTTCATCTACCTCAGCTTTGTACTTTCCCTTAGTTACGTAACCCCGCAGGGATAAGCCGCTGGTAATTTGATACTGCAGAGAGGCGCGGGCATTCGTGCCTTTGTACCCGTCTTTATCAAAATTACCTTTGGCAGTGCTGTCATAGGCAGAAGAAAATCCACCTGAGGAAAGGTGGCCGATTCCCGCTACATAACTAAACTTATTAACGGTACCGTTTACCTGCACATCCTGGCGGAAGGTTTTGTAATTACCGGCGGCCAGGGTGGCACGGGCATTTATTTTTTTATTGCCGGCGGCAGGGATGGTAATGACATTTACAGCACCCGCGATGGCATCAGACCCGTACAAAGTAGATTGAGCTCCCCGCAATATCTCTATCCGCTCAATTTCATTTCCCATTAAAAAATTAAGGTCGAACTGGCTGTTGATGAATGATGGATCGTACACCGGGATCCCATCCAGCAAAACCAGGGTCCTTCCTTCAGCTGCCCCGCGCATGTAGAGGGTTTGGTTGCTGCCTAAACCGTTGAGAGCGCCATTGATAGCAATACCCGCCTGCTCATTCAGCACCTGTGCCAGGGTATGGCCACTTAATTTTTCCAGGTCTTCCCGGGTGATCACAGATACTACCTTGCCGGTCTGGTCCTGTTTCTGCAAAGTTTTGTTGGCTGTAAAAATAACTTCCTGGAGTACCCTGGATGTATCCTGGGCCCCGCATTGATAGCTGCATACAATAGCAGCCGCAATAAAAATTTTCTTTTTCATGTGTTGAAAAATTTTTTTTGTGACTGCTTCCGGAAAATAATACAGAATAATAAATACCGGTTGTTGACAGAGCCGGCCTTTACATCCCATGCCTTTCACCCGAAAGCTTTGAATGATTGTTATTGATCAGGCAGGTCTTCTGGCTCGGCAATTATAGAACACCTTCCCGTCTTACGACAGTGGCGAAGATTCTACAAGGCACCTGTAACGGGTGCCGGATGCTTACAGCTACGGGGATAGCGCCGGGATAAAACCGGACTTCCCTTTTAATCCCTACGGCCTTTTGCCGGGTATGGGAACCAAATCAGTGCAAATGTAAGGGTGTTCTGCTATCAATGTCAAAAAACTATCCACACACTTCTCCAGTTTGTTTGTCTATAATTATTATCTTTTGCCAATGACTGCAAAACCAAAACTCAACCTCTTTGATTTTACCATGATCATGGTCAGTTTCGTGATCGGGATGGGAATATTCCGGACTCCTGTAAACGTAGCAGCAGCCTCGCAAACCCCGGCCATTTTTTTTGGAGCCTGGATTGCCGGCGGACTTATTGCCTTATGCGGCGCCCTCACCTATGCTGAAATCGGCAGCCGCTTCCCGGTTACAGGTGGATATTATAAAATATTTTCTTATGCGTATCATCCTTCCATCGCCTTTGGTGTAAACTGCATCATACTTATTTCCAATGCCGCATCCCTGGCTGGAGTTGCTCTGATCGGTGCGGAATATATCATACGCGTAATTTTTCCCGGTACCACCTATGCCCAGGATATACAGATTGCAATTGCCATCACTTCTATTGTGGCCTTTTACGGGGTTAACCTGCTGGGATTAAAAATGAGTGCCCGTACACAAAATGTGTTGACCATTATTAAAATAAGTATGATACTGTTGCTGATTGCGCCTTTGTTTTTTATTGAAGAAGGTACGACCGTAATGCCGGTTGGCCGGGTAGTGAATTCGACCCTGATCGAATACGTAAAAGCATTTGGAGTAGGCCTGGTGGCTGTTTCGTTTACGTATGGGGGTTACCAGCAAACCATCAACTTCGGGGAAGAAGTAGAAAATCCCTCCCGGAATATTCCGAAAGGAATATTTATGGGAATGTTCATCATACTGGTTCTTTACCTTTCACTTAACTATGCTTATGTGAAGATCATCGGGTTTGAGAATCTGAAAAATGCTTCCGGGATTGCTGCCTTAATGGCCAGCCATGTGTTTGGAAATGCAGCAGGAAATATATTATCTGTCTTCCTGTTCCTGTCTGTACTGGCATATGTAAATGTATTATTAATGAGCAACCCCAGGGTTATGCAGGCCATGAGTGAAGAGGGTGTGTTGCCCACTGCCTTTGGAAAGAGAACCATTAAAACCAATGTGCTCCTTACTTCTCTCAGTGTATTTGCCTCTCTTTGCTGCCTCATCGTTTTTTGGGCAAAAAGTTTTGATGAAATCCTGAGTTTTACAATTTTCCTTGACTGTATCGGGATGGTGTTATCGGCGGCCACCATCTTTGTATTACGTAAAAGAACTGCCCACCTGGATGGCACAGGTATTTACAAAATGAAACTATTTCCATTATTGCCGTTACTCTTTATACTTGCATATCTATTTGTTGCTGTCAGCATATTTGCAGACAAGCCTTATACTGCATTGACAGGTGTAGCGATTCTTGGTGCATTCATCGTACTTTATTTCGTGGTAAAACAAACGTGGAAAAAAACATAATGGATATTTCATACATACTGAATGAACTGGGAGAAGACAGGGAACTATATTTTAATGCGGTGTCCCCACCTATCTACCAAACAAGCAATTTCGTTTTCAGTACGGTGGAGGATATGCGCCAGGCATTTACAGATGAATACCGTTCCTACATTTACAGCCGCGGCAATAATCCTACCGTCGATATGTTACGGAAAAAACTTGCTGCTTTAGAGGGTGCGGAAGATTGCCTTGTATTCAATAGTGGTGCCGCGGCCATCTTTGCTGCTGTATTGTCGCAGGTTAAAAGCGGTGATCACATAGTGAGTGTGCGCGAGCCTTATTCCTGGGCGCAAAAAATGTTCAACCATATTCTGCCCCGTTTTGGCGTTGCCACCACTTATGTGGATGGCAGGGATATCAGTAATTTTGAAAGAGCGATTCTTCCTCATACCCGGCTAATCTACCTCGAATCTCCCAATAGCTGGGATTACGCTATCCAGGACCTGCAGGCCGTGGCCGAACTGGCAAGGGCAGAAAATATTATTACCATTTGCGACAACAGCTATTGCACCGGCTGGTACCAGCAACCAATCAATTATGGTATCGACCTCACAGTGCAATCTGCCACGAAATATATTGGCGGCCATAGTGATACGATAGCTGGAGTACTTTGCGGAAATAATGCACTGATCGAAAAAATATTTAAAAGTGAATACCTGAATATTGGCAGTGGTATTCAACCATTCAATGCCTGGCTGCTTACCCGGGGATTACGAACCTTGACAGCGCGCCTGGAAAAAATAAGTAGAACCACCCGGGAAGTCATTAATTATCTCAAAGGTCATCCCGGAGTTGAACAGGTACTGTTTCCCCTTGATCCTGAATTTGACCAATTTGACCTGGCAACTAAACAAATGAAGGGTGCCTGTGGCTTGCTTACATTTATCATTCATGCGGATGAGATCAGTTATATCGAAAATTTCTGCGAGCGGCTTACACATATCAAGATGGCAGTGAGTTGGGGCGGACATGAATCTTTGATTATACCAAGGTGTGCCTCAGTAAAATCAACTGAATTTGATCCCCGGATTAAAGTGCACCGGATGCTCAGGCTGTACTGTGGACTTGAGGAACCTGGGTATATAATCCAGGACCTTGAGCAGGCTTTTTCAGGTTCAGGCTTACCGCCTGTAAAATAGATAGGCAGTACTTAAGATGGTATAGTTTATTTTTACGCCTATGAGATTAAAATTCCTGGCTTTATTATTAGTATCAGGCCTGTTTGTAACTGCCAGCCGGGCACAACAAAGATGGAACCTGGCCCAGGTGGTGGAATATGCCATGGCCAACAACATTACTGTGAAGCAAAGTGAAGTGCAGGCCCGTATACAGGAAGTTAACCTGCGCCAGAATAAATTATCCCAATTGCCGGATGCCACCATTAGTACTAATGGCAGTGTGAATTCGGGCAGTAACCAGGGCCCTACCTTTAACCGGATAACTGAAACTTATTTCGGTGCCAATTTCCAGTTACAATCCAGCGCAGAGATCTTTAATTTTTTCAGCAAACGCAACACGATAGCCGCCAACCAGTGGGAACTTGAAGCGGCACGCGCTACAGTTAGTAAACTTAAAAATGATATTGCGCTTACAGCCGCTAACGGATACCTGCAGGTGTTGCTGGCTATGGAGCAGGAAAAGGTAACTCAATTACAACTTCAGCAGACCCAGTCACAATATTTAAATACCAGGAAACTGGTAGATGCCGGCGCCCTGCCTGAATTAAATGCGTCGCAGATGGAAGCCCAACTGGCAGCAGACAGCGTCAATTTCATTACAGCAAGAGGGAACATATTGCAGGCAACCCTCGCCTTGAAATCATACATGAACATAGATGCTGCCGCACCTTTTGAAATTGAAGCACCACCAGTAGGCAGTATTCCTGTGGAACCTATTGCAGAACTTCAACCTGATATGGTTTTTCAATTGGCTATGGCCAACCAGCCTTTACAAAAGGTAAACGACTATAAATTAAAAGCTGCCGAAAAAAGCGTGGCTGCCGCACGCGGACGTTTGTATCCTTCTTTATCTGCGTTTGGAAGCATGGGCAGTGGTTTTATAAATAATGCCAAAACAATTACCGGCTATAATCAAAACTTTGGAGATTCAGTGCAAACGGGGCGGGTATACGTTGGCGGTACCCAGTACCAGGTGTTCATCAACCCTGTGCAGACCACACCGGTAATCGGGAAAGCCTCATTTCAAAACCAGTTGAAAGATAATTTCAGGCAATCCATAGGTCTTAACCTTTCTATTCCTTTATTTAATGGTTATAACTTGAGGTCTAATTATGAAAGAAGTAAATTAAATGTAATCAGCCTGGGTTTACAAAAGAACCAGGATGACCAGAAATTGAAACAGGATATATACCAGGCATACAATGCAGCCCGTATTGCGCTGGAAAAATTCAATGCAAGTAAAAAGAATGTGGAAATTAATGAGAAGACCTATTCTTTCGCCGGTAAGCGGTTCGAGGTAGGAATGCTGGGCACCTATGATCTGATTACTACGCAGAATAACCTGCTGCGTGCCCGGTTAGAATATACCATTAACCAGTTTGATTATGTGTTCAAAATGAAGGTGCTCGAATTTTATAAAGGGCAGGGATTAAAATTATAAGTATAAATAACAAGTTATCATGAGTAAGAGAACCAGGTGGATCCTCATCAGTGCCGGCGCTTTGCTGGTAATATTAACCTTGCTTTCCACGATGGGAGTATTTGGAAAAGCAGAAGGTATAAAAGTTACTACTGAGACGGTAGAAAAGAGAACCATTATAGAGGTAGTTAATGCCAGTGGCAAAGTCTATCCTGAGGTGGAAGTAAAAGTAAGTCCTGACATCAGCGGTGAAATTACCCAGTTGGAAGTACAGGAAGGAGACACGGTAAAAAGAGGGCAATTACTGGCAAGGATATACGCAGATATTTATTCGTTGCAACGCGACCAGGCTGCCAGTGGGGTAGCACAGAGCCAGGCCCAGGTTGCCAGCACACAGGCCCAGGTTGCCAATTCGCAGGCCAGCCTGGCAGCATTAAAAGCCAACCTCGACCAGGCGCAAAAGAATTTCAACATGCAAAAGAAACTGTATGATGAAAAGGTCATCAGCCTGAGTGAATTTAACCTGGCAGAGGCCAGCCTGAAAACTACTACAGCCAATTATAATGCGGCCGCGGCTGGTATACGTGGTTCCCAGGCATCGGTTCAGGGTGCCCGGGCAAATGTACAGAGCGCTGTTTCCAATTTACAAAAAGCAAATAAAGATCTGGGTCGTACTGCCGTGGTAGCTCCGATGGATGGCGTCATCAGCCTTTTAAATGTAAAAAAAGGGGAACGTGTGGTAGGTAGCAATATGATGGCGGGAACAGAAATGCTGCGGATAGCTGATATGTCGAAAATTGAAGTACGGGTAGACGTGGGAGAAAATGATGTACCTAAAGTAAAACTGGGTGACACTGCAATCGTAACTATTGATGCGTATAATGAAAAGAAATTTAAAGGCATAGTTACCCAGATCGCCAGCAGTAATAATGGCGCTGCAGGTGCCTCAGGGTTGAGTACAGGAGATGTAACCCAATATAAAGTTTATATCAGGTTATTGGCAGAAAGCTATAGCGACCTGTTGGGAAAAGGCAGCTTTCCATTCAGGCCGGGTATGAACGCAAGTGCTGACATCCAGACAAAAACGCACCCCAATGTATGGAGTGTGCCGATTAATGCCATCACCACCCGCGACAGGAATGATAGTGCCCTGGACGGTAAAAAGAAGCAGGATAATACTATTAACAACAGGAATGAAATCGATGAACTTGATGTAGTAGCCTTCATCGTTGGCGCAGATAAAAAAGTAAAAAAAGTAAAGGTTACCACTTCTATCCAGGACATTAATCATATAGAGGTTACCAGCGGACTTAAAGAAGGTGACCAGGTGGTTACAGGCCCTTATGATGTGGTAAGTAAAACTTTAAAAGAAGGGATGATGATAAAGAAAGTAGATAAGAAAGAACTCTTCAGTAAAGATTAATCACTTAAAATACTGTTCAGCTACTGCCACACTTTCAGGTTTTCCTACATCCACGATTGTATCACCGGTATGGTCATAACCTACAATAAGGTGATCCGGAGCCAGCGACAAGTACGTGTCGGTTAATGAAAATTTTCCGCGTTGTGGAACCAGGTCAAACACTTCCGGCTGAAATAATGCGGCACAACTGTATCCCATCTGGTGTAGCGGATATTTGTCAATCACAATCTTTTCTTCCTGTTTTTGTATATTTCGCCAGCCGCATAACCTGTTGTCTTCATCAAATAAGAAATACCGGGAGGTCACCCGGTTAGTGATTCCAAATGATATCAATGCATTTTTCTGTTGATGAAAACTGACCAGGTCACCCAGTTTTAAATCCGAAAGTATATCTACATTCAAAGTAACAAAAGGGCCATCTTCCAGCAAATGCCTGGCATGCAACAGGCCACCACCGGTTTCCAGCAATGCCCCTGATTCATCACTTATTACCACGTTACTTCCCCAACCTTTATTTTGAATGATTGACTCCCTGACCTGGCCGGCAAAGTGATGCACGTTTACCACCACATCCGTGATATCAAACTTTTGCAGGTATTCAATATTTCTTTGCAGCAGGGATTTTCCATTCACCAGGGCCAGGGCTTTTGGATGGTGATCTGTCCAGGGTTTAAACCTGCTACCCAGGCCGGCAGAAAAAATCATTGCTTTCATAGATATGGCGTTTATGCCTTAAAGGGAGATTCCTTTACTTCGTGAATATTCTGTTCCAGGTGAGACACTTCTGTTTTAACCCCGTACTTATTACGAAGGTGCCGGGCGAGTGCATCTGCAGCATATACACTGCGGTGCCTGCCACCGGTACAGCCGAAGTTTACAGCCAGGCTTTCAAAGTCACGTTCAATATAATTCTCCACGGCTATGTCCACAACGTTAAATACACTTATTAAAAATTCATTCATCCGGGTCTGTTGTTCCAGGTAATCTTTCACATCTTTGTCACGGCCGGTCATTGGTTTAAAGTGATCTATACGGCCGGGGTTCAATATACCGCGGCAGTCGAACACAAAGCCACCGCCGTTTGTTGTGGGGTCTTCCGGGTAACCTCTTTGTATGTAAGAGAAACTTTTAATACGCACTACAAGCGGGGTGTCGGAATTGGCAGTTTTGGTATCGAAACGATCAACTATTTCTTCATCTACCACCTGTGTCAGCACGTTTTCGAGTTCTGCCAGGCTGATACCCATGTGTTTGTTGGTGATGAACCAGTTCAGGTTTCGCAAAGCAAGCGGAATGCTGGTCAGAAAATGTGATTTGCGTTCGAACAATCCCCTGAAGCCATAGGCACCCAGCACCTGTAACAGGCGTATCAATACATAGCCGTTGTACTGGCTTACGAACCGCGCCCTGTCCATAGGCTTATCAAGCAGTTCATCTACGCAATCCATATAATATTCCAGCAAACTTTCTTTCCATTCCGCCGGCAGATCAGCCTTGGCCTGCCATAGCAAAGAAGCTACATCATATTGCAAAGCGCCTTTCATTCCACCCTGGTAATCGATAAAATAAACCTCGTCATCCTTTATCATGATGTTACGACTCTGGAAATCGCGGAACATAAAAAATTTATGATCTACATACGCGAGGTAATTACTTAATGCTTCAAAATCATTTATGAGATGTTCCTTCTCGTACGCGATCTTCAGCGTGTCCAGGAAATAATATTTAAAATAAAGCAGGTCATTTAATATAGCCTGTTTACCAAACTCTTTGCTGGTGATACACCAATCATAATCAATTTCTTCATCCGCAATTATCTGCAGGTGTGCCAATGATTTCAGACTTTTCTTGAAAAGTTCATAGACATACTCATTATGCCCATGCTGCTCGAGCCTCGTAAGCAATGAGTCATCTCCAAAATCCTGTTGCAGGTAAATGTTGCCTTCCTCGTTGACTACATATATATCAGGCACAGGTACACCAGATTCTTTAAAGTGGCGGCTGAAATTGAGAAAGGTCTGATTTTCCTTTGTGTTGTAATTGTAGGTTGCAATACAACTGTATCCGTTGTTGTCTGCATCTTTGCACACCACCCGGTAATAAAAACGATCGCTGCCACTTTGGGGAAGTTTGTCTATGCTTAACACAGCAGCATCACTGTGTTTTTTAAAAAGATCCTTTATTTCTTCTATGATTGTTGACATTTATCTGACATGGTTACGGGTAAAAATAGAATATTTACACGAAAACACAGGAAGCCGGACATATATGCGTCATCAGGAAGTTTTTTTCTCCACAAGGTGTTTCCAATATCTTTTCGGCATATGCCGGATATGTAACCTTGTATTTTTTCTGGCAGCTATATTTACGCTTTTAAAATATTGCTGCCATAATTGCTGGTAATGCGCTTCGCTTTCATCCAGCAACAACTCCAAACCCTGGCCTTTAGCGTGCCGGGAATCAGTAAAATCCAGTTGCACTTCTTCAACCTTTGCCAGGTCATAAAATATACCATACTTACGGTTGCTGTCAAATATGAGCCAGCGTTGGTCAGCATATCGATCACGGAAGTGTTTCGCCACCAGCGGTAACACATTAAAATCCGGTTGCATGATTGCAAAGTATAACTGGTCTTTGGTTAAACTGAATCGAACAAACGCTTTTACCCGGTGTCTTTCCCTATCCACTTTTTCACTTATCTGCCGCGACAGCAGCACATCAGGTTGGTTGTAATTCATACTTACATCTTTCTTTTCACTAAGAATATACCTGGTATATCTTAAAACAATATTTTCACTGCCAGGTAATTCAGACAGGAATGTTTTATAGACCTGTTCCATTGCCTTCTTTGACACAGCTTTAAGTGCAGCGATCACTCTTTCACTTTTTACAGGGTCAGTATCCACTATCCGGCATGAGCCGAAAAGGCTGCCACTGGGAGGATGGCGGGTTATTGAAGGATCGGGGATGGCATATTCATATACTTCGAATATGGCAGAAAGCAACCCGTAAAAACTACCGTCATAGATCAATACATTCATTAAAATAATTTTAGCTGCGGAGAAAAGTTCGCTTCGTATTTACTGGATCCTTCCGCCAGGATCATTTGTTTAACCTGCATGGGCTGGTAATCTTTATAATCCAGCACATGCCCATCATGAATGAAATATTTTGCACGGTTGAAAGCAATACCCAGTTTGCGGAGATGATCCCAGGTTACCTTACTGAACCGGCGGGCGGAAATTATTTTCCTGGCTGATCTTATTCCAATACCCGGAACCCTTATCAGTAATTCGTAGTCTATTGTATTCACATCTACCGGGAAAATAGCGGGGTTCCTTAATGCCCATGATAGTTTAGGATCAATATCCATATCCAATAATGGCTGGTCACGGTCTACAATTTCCTGGACGTCGAACCCGTAGAAACGCATCAGCCAATCTGCCTGGTACAGCCTGTTTTCTCTAACCATAGGAACAGGAGTGCCAATGGCCGGCAAGCGGTTATCGTTACTGATGGGTACATATCCTGAATAATATACCCGGCGCATATTCATTTTTTTATAAAATCCATTGGCGAGGTGCAATATCTCAAAATTTGTTTCAGGTGTGGCTCCAATAACCATCTGTGTACTTTGACCGGCAGGTACAAAACTGGGCGCAGATTTAAACAACTTTTTTTCTTCGCGGTTTTCCAGGATAGCCTGTTTTACAATCTTCATGGGCGCAATCATGTCCGACCTTTTTTTATCCGGTGCCAGTAATGCCAGGCTTTTCTCCGTAGGCATTTCCACGTTTACGCTTAGACGATCGGCCCATAAGCCTGCTTCCTTCATTAATTCATCACTTGCCCCGGGGATAGTCTTCAGGTGTATATAGCCATTAAAACGGTGTTCCTGCCGTAATTTTTTGGCCACCTGTACCAGCCTTTCCATCGTATAATCAGGGTTTTTAAATATGCCTGAACTCAGGAAGAGGCCCTCTATATAATTGCGACGGTAAAAATTAATGGTCAGGTCTACTACTTCCTGCACAGTAAAGGCGGCTCTTTTAATATCGTTGCTCTTACGGCTTACACAATAGGCGCAGTCGAAAATGCAGACATTGGTAAGTAAAATTTTCAGAAGAGATACACAACGGCCATCTTCTGTATAGGCATGACAAATACCATTGCCGGTATTTCCCAAACCTTTGTTGTTATTTTTTCGGTTGCTGCCACTGCTGGCACAACTCACATCATACTTGGCTGCATCGGCCAGGATGGATAATTTTTCAGTAATTCTATCGCTCATTAATAAGGAAGTTTTAAAAAGGAATTTACCTGTTGTTTAATTTTTGAAAGGTGCAGGTCAGTTAACATGGAATGATCAGCATCCAGCCATTCAAAACTGGCTGCCCATTGCTGTACTTTTTTCAGGAATTCAATTTCCCAGGCCTGGCTGAGAATGATGGTATCTTCTTCGAGGTTCCCTGCCAGGAAATCTTTCAGCCGTAAATCAAAAAATGGTATGGTGTGAATGAATTCCAGTATTTCAGCATCAGTAGCCATCGGGAACTGCTGCAGGTCATAATCTTTTTTTGCCTCACGCCGGTTATTGATGGTCACATTGATACACCGGTAAATAATATCATTCAGGTATTCTTTAGTGATTGCTTTCATAGCCTCGATTTAAAATAATTTAGTTTGTTGGCCGGGGCGCCTGAATATAGTAGTATCAAGGTCCCAACGTCCGGCATTCATATTATATAGCTTACCATATTTTTTATACTGGTCAGCCACCATTTTCGCTATGTGCCCTTCACCCCGCATCCGGGTATTCCACCTGCTGTCATTTACTTTACCACCATGACTTTGTTCAATGAGGTGCCAGACCTTATCTGCCTGGTTAGGAAAATTTTTATACAACCAATCACGGAACAGGATTTTGATTGAGCCATTCAGGCGGATGAATGTATAAGCGGTGAAAGTGGCGCCGCGCTCTGCTGCTGCCTGCATAATCCGTTGCATCTCGTGTTCATTAAGCCCTGGTATCATAGGCCCCATCATCACCCCCGTTCTTACACCTTCTTTAGTAAGTTCCTCTATCACTTTCAGGCGTTGCAGGGCAGTGGTAGTACGGGGTTCCATAGCCCGCCTGAGATCTTCATTTAATGAAGTCACTGAAACCATCACTGAAACAAGCTGTTTCTCCGCCATTTCCTTAAGTAAATCACGGTCTCTTAATATGCCTGCATTCTT
>JBKJUT010000172.1:0-11950 GCA_046590515.1 Ferruginibacter sp. | reverse complement strand
CTATGATTTCTCTTTCATTTTTTCCAAGTTCATACTTTCCAAAATCACGAACTGAAATTAACCTTTTAAAACTCTTGACTGAGTATGACTGGTCTAACATAAATGTGAAGGTAAATGAGTGGACACAAAATTAGATTCTTTTATATTTTTATAGCTTCGGAACAAATTAAGTAAGTGATTAGTTTTACTTGGCATTTGTAGTATAATTGAATAATAGTAGGGTGTTCAATAAGGTGACGCATTCCAATGGATAATCGGCAGACTTTCCGTCAGAAGCATTAAAGGCAGAATCCACATCCGGGCTAAGTACACTTGTGGTTTCCAATTCCGACACTTCAGTTTGTTTGCTTGTATTTCCGTTGTTACAGGAAAATAAAATGAGTAGGACAACTATGAAAAGATGTTTCATAAAATCTTTTATTTAAGTAGTAGTCATCGTTTAAGTCAGGTTCCAATAGGTTGAAGAAAAGATGATTACAGAAAAATAATAAAATTAATTGCATTACCCTCAGCTTTATGCCCTCAAAAAATTATACTTTTATTTATAAAGTGCTCACCATCATGAAAATTTTATTGAATACATGCATCACCTGTACCTGTCTGGTGCTTATTTGTTTTACTGCAAAATCACAAAGCAAGGCAGGCACGCTGAAATATGGTAAGTACGGCTGCACTGCTTCCAGATATGTTAATGGCAGTTATCAATACATCCCGAGAGGTTCATTCACTATTAAAAAAGACGGAGGTTATTATTATTCAGGATTTGACAAACCCAGCCCTGGAAAATTCAGTGTGGATACAAATGGAAACCTGTTGTTTAAAGGTGGATATTTAGATGGAGGGAAGGCTGAAAAAATTGACCGGCCGAATAAATTTTTCCTGGTATTTCCTGCCAACCCCGACAGCAGGTGGACGTGCGGCTGCGTGGATTAGTAATCGTTATACCTCATTGTTTTTGCCGGCAGCACTTAGTAATGATTATTCTCCAATGGTGCCCGTTTCCACTTTACCCGCGCGCGTAAAATTGGCCACTATCACCCCACCTGGAGTAACCGCACTTTCTGTTAAGGTAAATGCGGCCGGTATAGTGCCATTATCAAACAACTTTTTACCTGTTCCCAGAACCAACGGGAATATTTTAAGCCAGAGTTCATCTACCAGGTCATTTTCAAATAATGTCTGGCAGAGATCACCACTGCCATGAACCTGGAGAACAGGCCCATCCGATTCTTTGAGTTTTTTAATATCCGCAGCATCATTTAACACCACGGTGTTTTCCCAGCCTGGCGATGTAAGCGTTTTAGAAGCTACAAATTTTGTAATCCTGTTCACCTGAGGCCAACCCTCTATATGTGTGGGCCAATAGCCGGCAAAAATGTCATAGGTCTTTCTTCCGAGGAGCAGGTCGTATTCTCCCGACATCTGTTTTTCCATAACCTTACCACTATGTTCATCAAAATAAGGAGTTACCCAACCCCCATATTTAAAATTGCCTGAAGTGTCTTCTTCAGGTCCACCTGGTGCCTGCATCACTCCATCCAATGTAATAAATGACAGTACAACTAATTTTCTCATGCTATTTCACTTTTGGTTTGTACAAAACAGTTATACATTAAGGTACAAAGTTTTTGAAAACTACGTATCATCGCCTTTGCGCAAATCTCCACCCAGGCCTACGGGTTATATTGGTAAGATCAAGTTATAACTTTCTTATTCTTTGCAGCCGTAATGATAGTTATAGCCAGGGCAATTCCACCCATAGCTGCGCAAAGCACAAAACCCCATTTTAGTCCCAGGGCCTGCGATATGGCTCCCATCAATAATGGCCCTACCATGTCGCCTAATTCTTTGAAAGATCCTGCTACTCCCATGGTGGCACCCATTTCGTTCTCTTTGGCCAGCTTACTTACCAGCGCATCCGAATTTGTCCATACCACGCCTATCCCTATGCCTGCTACCATACAAGTGATAATTAATAATATGCCGGTTACAAAAGGGATAGCGGCAGTGGATAGTACGGAAAGCAACATTCCCAGGCGAAGAATTAAAACCTGGTTATACTTATCAGCCAGCCAGCCGGCCACCGGCTGCACTAATAAATAAGACACAGTAGTAACTGACAACAGCAGGCCGGTATCAAATGCATTATAACCTAGGTCGTGAATACGCACAGGCAGGAAACCAAAGAGAATGCCTACAAAAAACATGTTGATCACAATAATTAAAAACCAGGGTGCCAGCGTTTTATTTTTAAATACCCCGAATAAAGATTTCAATGAAAAATCATCATCATCATCAAAGGCTGCATTGCTTTTTTGTTTATCGGGAGGTAGTGTAAAGGCGAGTAACAAAGCGACCAGCCCTATACCTGCACAGGCATAAAAGATCCCGGCAAAATCTGATTTCATTACGATGGCACCGCCAATAACAGGACTAACTACATATCCCAATCCTTTTATGGCGTTGTAAATACCAAATGCTTTTCCTTTATTGTCTTTATATAAAGTTCCCACCATGGCAAGTGATACTGCTGATAATGATGCCCCGCCGAGGCCTTGTAAAAAACGAACTACTATTAGAAATTTGGGTGGAACAAAAGGATATAACAGCGAAGCAAGAATAAATATAACTATACCCAGGTAAAGCGCTTTCTTCATTCCCCTCTTATCTGCCAAACCGCCAAATACAGGTTTGGCAATGATTTCAGCAAAATCATAGATAGCAATCAGTAAACCAATCATGATTAAACCTATCCCCGCCTTCTCCGCATAGAAGGGCAAGTTGACTGCCACGATATGAGCACCAAAAGAAGTAGCGAAGCCCAAAAAACCCAGGACAAAAGCCCACTTCAAAGATGTTTTCATACAATAATTTATACTAATTATCCGGTATTGAACCTTCCACAAGTTTGTGCCTCCTGATTTTCCTTATATAATTTTCCTCTTGCAAACCAGGAATAATATGGAAGGTACAATTGATGTCAGCAGACATATGCCAGTTAAAATGTAAAACATTTTTTTGTCAGTCTTAAAAAATATCAGTTACTTACTATATATAAAAAACCAATACTTATGAGAAATACCTTTACACTATTACGGAGTAGTTGTTTATTCCTACTGGTTTTACTCGTGGCAGTCAAAACCTCTGCACAGGTAATCATCACTACTACCACAACAGCCTACTCGCAAAATTTTAATACCTTAAAAGCAGCTTCCGGCACGTCGTCCACTGTACCAACCGGTTGGGCCTTTTTAGAAACCGGCACCAATGCCAACACCACCTACACCACCAATGCTGGAGCAAGCAGTACCGGTGAAACTTACAGTTATGGCACCGGTACCACTACCGAAAGGGCTTTTGGTACTTTACGTTCGGGTTCACTGGTCTCCACTTTAGGAGTCCAGGTAAAGAACAGTACCGGGCAAACCATCACATCAATTACGGTTTCATATACCGGGGAACAATGGCGCTGCGGCGCAACCGGGCGAACCGATCAACTGGACTTTCAATATAGTGTAAACGCTACCAGTCTGAGTACAGGAACCTGGGTGGATAATAACGCCCTGGATTTTGTATCGCCAGCCAACACTGCGGTACAGGCACTTGACGGCAATGCTGCCGCAAACAGGTCTGTAAAATCAACAGTAATATCCGGTCTAAGCATTCCTGCCAATGCTGTATTCTGGTTACGGTGGAATGACGCGGATGCCACTGGTGCAGATGACGGACTGGCTATCGATGACTTTTCACTGCAACTCAGTGCCGGTGACCTCACCCCGCCTGCTATTTCCACTTTGAACCCGCCTAACGGCGCAACCGGTGTGGGGTTAAGCGGAAACCTGGTAATCAGTTTTAATGAAAATATTCAAAAAGGTACTGCCGGAAATATTGTTGTAAAGAAAACAAGCGACGCCAGCATCATCAATACCACCCCTGTTACATCTGCGGCCACTACTGTAAATGGTATGACTGCCACGATTCCATTTACCGGCCTGGCTTATTCAACTGCCTATTATGTAGAGATAACAAGTGGCGCATTCAAAGACCTGGCAGGAAATAATTTCGCCGGCATTACCGGTTCAGCTACCTGGTCTTTTACCACTTCTGCACAGGCAGCACCAGCCATCACGGTAAATCCTGCCTCGCTCGATTTTGGTTTCGTAGCTGCAGGCGCGGTATCCGCAAATAAGACTTTTACTTATGCTGGAACCAATTTAACCGCAAATCTTGTCCTTGCTGCCCCGGCCGGCTTTGAAATATCAAAAGATGGCTTTGCATTCTCTGTCTCCCTAAATTATACGTTGGCTGAAGCGCAGGCCGGACAAACAGTATATGTAAGGTTTATACCTTCTACTGTTAATACCAACTACAGTGGACTTATTAATTTCAGCAGCACCGGTTTAAATGACAACAAAGTACAACTTACGGGCAACTCCAATGTGAACCCTCCGGCCGGCCCCTTGAATTTTTACTTTGGTAACCTGCATGCACACAGCAGTTATTCTGATGGCAATAAAGACACACCTACCCTGATTCCGTCTGATGATTACCAGTTTGCCAAGAGCTCACTTTGTTTTGATTTTCTTGGGTTGAGTGAACATAACCATGTGGCAGCAGGTATGCACCTGGCAGACTGGCAACCTGGCCGCGCCCAGGCTGCTGCAGCTACTACTTCTACTTTCGTGGGGATGTATGGAATGGAGTGGGGCGTAATTAGTGGTGGCGGGCATGTCATTGTGTATGGAATAGATTCACTGGTAGGATGGGATCCTGGTGAATACCAGATCTATGTGCCTAAAAGTCTGTACACCGGTACAGGTGGTTTGTTTAATATCATTAATCGCCATGGAGCAAATGCCTTTGCCACACTGGCGCATCCGAATTCCACAGATTACAATAATGTACTTAATGGAAGTTTTGATGTAGCTGCCGATGATGCTATTGTAGGCACGGCTGTAGAAAGCGGCCCGGCATTTTCAACCAATATTTCATATACAGATCCGGGCACTTCCTATTCATACCTGAGTTATTACCAGAATATGCTGTCAAAAGGTTATCACCTGGGGCCCACGATGGATCATGATAACCACAACTTTACTTTTGGCCGTACCACCCCATCCCGGCTCGTGGTAATGGCGCCTGCATTAACGGAAAGCAACCTACTGGAAGGGATGCGCAAAATGCGTTTTTATGCTTCCCAGGATTGTAATGCCAAAATTACCTTTACTATAAATAATGAGCCGGTAGGAAGTATACTCACGCTTGAGGGCGCGCCTGTAATTAATTTTACCAGCATCACTTCTAACCCGGTTACTTCTGTCAAAATAATGTTTGGTGTACCAGGCAGCGGCGTGGTAGCCACTACGCTTACCAGCAGTAACACCGGTTCCTATACCTATACTGATAATGCCCTTGCCAATTTATCGCAGCGGTATTATTACCTCGATATCACTGAAAGTAACGGCTCACGTATTGTAACATCGCCTATCTGGTACAGCCGCAATGATGCCGCCTTCTACAGGAACAACAGCATTACCTCCTTCTTTGCCATTAACGAAGAGAACCGGGTTGTCTTAAAGTGGACTACAGAAAATGAAGCACAGAACCAGGTATTTACTATTGAACGTTCAGATAATGAGGGCAGGTCGTACACCACTATTGGCAGGGTTAAAAGCAAAGGTGCCGAAGGTGATATCGCCAATTACGGTATCTCTGACATGCAGCCATTAGCCGGGATAGCCTACTACCGCCTGGTGCAAACTGACAAACAAGGCAAAGACAGTTATTCAGATATTAAGGTAGTAGACCGCAGTGGTTTACCTGTTTCTTATTTCACTCTTTATCCTAACCCGGTGCATGGCATTTTGAATATCAAAGTCAATGCAGTAACGGCACAGCATAGCAGTATTGAAATTGTGGAGCTTAATGGCAGGGTGATGGTTATGAAACCCGTATACCTTACAGCAGGGGAGCAAAGCCTGCAGGTAGATATGAGCCAGCTTCAAAAAGGAAGTTATATTTTAAAGATGAAACTGGGAGAAAAAACCACCTCCCGACTGGTAAATAAATTATAATAACTGACCACACACATACAAAGCCCCCCGGTAAAACGAGGGGCTTTGTTGTTTAAAGAGGTGTACATTATTTTGCCAACTGCCTGCGTTAAAATAAATCTGCATTTAGTAACTATGATTGTTTATTGACGATTTTAGTAAGTAGATAATAGGAAATAAAAGCAATGATTACAACCAGGTAACTTTCACCACCGGTAGAAGGCCGGTTTGGGTCCCCGGTGCTAATATGAATGAGTTCAGAAATCATTCCCCCCGCAAAAAGACTTACCACTATTCTAAACCAGGTCTTTTTTAAGTAAATCATGCAATGAGTTATTGAAAGGAAATCATGTCCGGAAATTACAAAAGCCAATACATTTTCTATTTACTTTGGACGAACAGTTGCCTGTATTTCCGGCCGGCTGGAATGCCTTTCTGCAATCTTCCAGTTACTGTTTTCTTTTATCCAGATATCAGTCAGCATAAACTGTCCACTCCTTTCCTGTCCGCGTACAACAGCCTTCTGGGAATACATCATTATAGCCACGGCTGTGTTGCCATACATATTCACTTTAATATCGTCAATGAAAAAAGACTCGGTTACATACTCTTTTAACCCGGCAAGCCATTGCGCTCTGGAAATTATTTGAAGCGGAATCCCCTGCACTCCAATAGACAGAAAATAGGTAGGGGAAAGAAATTTTCCAGCCTGTTCCGGATCCTGGCTTTTTATTGCTGCAGCAAAGGTTTTTTCCAGGTCAATAATTTGTTCCTGTGGCGTAATAAAAGTTTGCGGTTGTGCCATAATTACTGCAGTTGAAATTGCTGACATAAATATACACGTGATAAGATTTTTCATTTCTCTGATCATTTTAAACCGTTCTCAATATCTTCTCCATCTTTCTACCCTTCGCCAGTTCGTCTACTAATTTATCAAGATACCTGACTTGTCTGGTCAATTCATTTTCAATTTCTTCTATCCGGTAACCACAGATTACACCAGTAATCAATCCGGCATTGGGATTCAATGTTGCTTTTCTAAAAAATGCGGCAAAATCGGCCTTCTCATCTATCTGTTCCTGCAGTTGTTTTTCATTATACCCAGTGAGCCATGTAATAACCTGGTGCAATTCATCTTTGGTCCTTCCCTTTTTCTCCACTTTAGTAACATAATGCGGGTAGACAGAGGCAAAAGTCAATTTTGCCACCCGTTCATTATGTGCAGGTGTGTCTTTCATTTTTCAAGATTCTTAAACCATTTCTTTGCAGTGGGTCTGCGGTGCGGACAACCAGGCCAGCAGCATGGACTGCGAATACCTTCCTTTAAGTCCTCAACCAAACGGCTGATATGTGCTGACCGCGTCTCTGCTTTTTTGACGATGGTTACCCAGCATATCCATTCGTTGCGTTGAATTGGTGTGAGATTATTCCATTTAAGAAGAATGCCTGATGCCGATGACAAGCCTTTTTGCATATCACCTGGCACTTCATGCAGGATACCATTGGAAATTTCTTTCGTCATTATGCTAATATAATTATATTGACATTACTCTACAACCACCAAGGTAACTTATCCGGATTATTGACTTACTTCTTTATTTTATTCATTTACATTTTATCAGGAGCCACAGGAGGCGGCACCATATTTTTCACAGCTTTGATGCTTTTTAAGTAAGAAAAAATGGAATGGATATCGTCATTCGACATTTTATTGAAAGATGGCATGGGGGGCAATAAACTGCGTTCACCGTCTAATCCTTTATATTTTCTTTCTGTGATTGCTTTTCTGAATTGGTCTTCTGTCCAACTACCAATCCCGGTTTCATCCGGGGTCAGGTTACCAGCAAATGAAACACCCCAGGGTCCGGCGGCGGCCGTAAGGTCTGGATAAAACATGGCAAATCCTTCTTTAATCAATTTGCTGTCGAACTTTACAACCGGCCTGTCAGACGGGTATCCGGACAGCATAAGCTCCGGAATAATTTCAGGTCCTTTTGCTCCCATCCTTTTAGGCGAATGGCAATGATCGCATCCAATAACCGACACCAGGTATTCACCTCTTTTTACGGCGTCTTCAGGTTTTTCTGCAGCACTGACCTTCTCCTCATTTGTTTGTTTACTTCGGTTGGTACATGATAAAGCATACACTGCCATAGCAGTTAATACTACAATCGAAAACAGAAATTGTGACTTTTTCATTGTTTAATGTTTAATTTGTCTTACTCGTATGGCTTTTCAGTATCGCCCCGTTTATTTGAATGGTAACTGGTCTCCATTTTTTAAAATTAATCACGTGAATGCCACCCGACTGGCATCAGGCATACAAGGAACAAATTTTTATTGAAACATCAAAGTGGTACTTATAATACCAAATGACCAGTAAAGTATATGCTAGAAAAAATCAACCTGGCTTATTTTCAGTCATGCAACCGGGCAAGGCCTTAGTGAACGGGTTTCCCAGGAGGTAGCACCAGCCTATTTATTTTTTAACATCGACCCATATACGCACAACTTTTTCTCCTCCACGACGATTTCTCTTTCAAATGAAAACCCAAGTTTTGTCAACAGTTTTATAGAATCTATGTTTTCGGGTATGGTGGTGGCGAGAAAATTTAAAATGTTATAATCTGCCTTGAGTTTATTCAGGACGGCTTTAGTGGCTTCATACGCATAACCTTTATTAGAAAATTCAGGCAGAAAAGCAAATCCGATATCATGGTATTCTAAATAATCCCTTTTTATGAAAGTGACAATACCTGCAGTTCTCATATTCTCTTTAACTGTTGCCGTCCAGTAAGATACATTGTCATTACTCCTTATTCTCCGGATGTAAGCAACGGCATCTTCAACGTTTTGAATATTGCGATCTCCGATAAACTTTTTCCAGCCGTCTGTATTAAGTAATAAATGAATGAAGTTATTATCGGCAATATCCAGGGGGTTTAATAACAGCCGTTCTGTAAGAATAGAAAATTGTAAGTTCATGAATCATTTTTTGAAAAGAAGGGAGTTGAATTTAGCGTGGTAGAACCAATATTGTCAGTAAGAATTTATTGCAGCAATCAACGCACTATTAACTCTTGCATACAAGGTTTCCGTTAATGTTTCGTATTTCTCATTGTCTTGCTTTGTATCAAATCCCAGGTCATTCCAGGATCCCATTGCACCAAATACCCAGGCAGTTGCGGCAGCGTATAAAACCTGACGCGCCTGTAAAGAATAATTTTTGTTTACAATCAAGGCTGAGTTATAATAAAAAGTCTCAGGTATATCTGATTTAATTACCTGTAAGGCCTGGGTGAATTGTGCGCTCCAGTAATCAAGATTTTTACTGATTGCAAAGGCTTCAATTTTCTCCAGGGTTTCTGCCAGGTCTTCCTTGCATTTTTGTAATGGAATCTGTTGGTTCATCGTGAGTAAGTTGGAAAGTGTACGCGCATAATTAACTGTCCAGATATTATCGTTTCGGTCGTCTTTTTGTGTTACTTCCCACCTGTTTGCCCAGGCGTCTGAATGGTCCTGATACACCGCTTCTATAAACCAGTTTCCTCCACCACCAATAAGTCCTGCAAGTTTATAATCTTTTGCCAAGGACTGATCTGCTGAACTTACAAAAAACAAACGCAATTTTACGCAGCCATTTTCCTGTAAAAATATAAACCATTCCCCAGGAGAGTCCGCAAGTATTTTTTCCCTTTTCTTCATTAAGAAAAAGGGCCTTTCAAAAATCCTGAAGTCGACTTTATTACAAAATTGAAAAGAAAGATTTTCTTTAAAACCCGGGGGCAGGCTTCCGGCAGACAGGAACTCATTAGCAAAGGACGTCAAAGTAATAAGCTGTGATACAGTTCCAGTCATCTTCTGATAATTAATGGTGTTCCGAAACCTCCTGCCAGGTTCTCAGAAAGGCCGTCTTCCACGAATTTAAATTATGATTTTTGACTTCTGGCATATATTTCTTTAATCATTTCTGCGGCACGTAATGATTGCATCATTATAACCGGGAAATCTTTTGCCATTTTTTGTCCAGCCGATGTCTTGTAGAACTTCACCATTTTTTTTAACTCATTATACGTAAAGTCTTTTCTATAAATCCATACCATTGCATTATCTAACCAACGTTTTCCTTCTCCTGATGAAAAGAAGCGGGCAAACCTATCCAGCTCTGCTGAGGGCACTTCGTTTTTCTGCCTGTCTTCTGCAATTTTAAATTCAATAGCTTCATTAATATTAAAGCCTCCCCTGAGACTTCTCAATTCCACTATTTTCTTTGTAACCCGGTCATCCGGCACTGCCGATGTATCTAACTGAAAATTTTTAACACTGGATGCAATTCTATCAAAAATACCGGTATCAATAATTTTTGAAGAGGTGTCACTTTGCGAAAAGCCAAGGTGGGTGAAAAGGCATAATATTATTGTCAGCGTTGTTATTTTCATAATGTGGAAAGTTCTGTTTATTTAAATATTCAGGCAGGCAATATTTTCCTCATTGCGAATGCTGCTTAATGGAGATTCCTGATGCTAATTCCCGATAAAGAAACAGATATTTATTGATATCTCAAAGTAAGTACCGGGCACCAGGCGGATTTAATAAACCGGGAAGATAAAAGATTACAACTGTTGTGTGGAATGGAAGAACTGCATACTTTAAAATATTATTGAAGAAAAGTTGCCCGTTGAACTATAGATTATTAATGGCACTCACCATACTAGCTTCTTTTTATTAATGTGGAATGAAGATGTGTTACTTTGCATTTATTACCATGCCTGGATAATACTACGGTTTCCAACCATTGTATGACAGTTTCCCGGGATTCCCTGGTAATTTCTGACACGAGTTTATAAGTGAGCCATGCGATACTTTTATTAGATTCCACCTCGATAAATTCAAAATGGTTGATGCGCTTAAAGTCAGATGACTGATTCATCGTAATTGCCTTGTTTATAAGCGAATCAATATTCCATACCTGGCCATATTAGTAAAAGGTAACTTCAGGTGTGCAAGCGGATTTTAAAGCCATTGAATCCCGGTTAGATAAGGCTTCGAACATATTCACAACAGTCTTTTGCAACGCGCGCTCCTTTTTAGAAAACCGTTCCTGTCCTGTGGCAAACAATGCAGCAAAAATTACAATTATGAGAAGGATACCTTTTTTCAATTTTAAAATTTATTTTTTATTCTTTGTGACGTAAAGGTTCCTTCACCTAAGGCGCTGTTTCTTTCAACAGTTCTTCTGCTTCTTTCAGAGAATGGTTATAATGTTTCTTTACCCATTTTGAGAAATATAACAGGAATAAATAACCAAAAGAAAATGCAAAGATCCAAAATGATTTTATGAAGGTTATGTCTTTACCATAAAAATATTTAGGCAATATAATCAGGATTGAAATCAATAATAGGTAGTTAAGAAATGCATTGGCATTTTGGTATTGCAGAAACCTGATTTTTTGATTTGCAAACAGCTTTACATTTTCAATATAGGTATTATTGAAATTATCAGCAGAAGAGAATCGGGACAGGCTTAAAAAGCTGAATACAGGCAGGATGAATAAAAGTAACATCGCCAGTATACCGGTTGCCTGCAAAAAGAACGTGTCCAGTTTATTAAAGTTAAACCAGATAAAAATCAGTGCCAGAACACAAATAATTCCACCCATCATTTCCGGGTACCTGATTTTTCTGATTTTTGATTTAAATTTTTTTTGTATCATAAGGTCAATATCATTTGAGGTTAAACTATCCTGGCTGTTTGCTTTATTAATTGTGGATTCCCAATTTTTTTTTAAGTCTTCTAATTCCATAGTTATTTTTTATTGCAGTATCTGCCGTTTTAATTTATCTTTTATACGGGAAAGTTTTGTGCCTACATTACTTTTTGACATCCCGGTAATCTC
>JBKJUT010000129.1:0-3734 GCA_046590515.1 Ferruginibacter sp. | reverse complement strand
CGATGGAGCTATTGGCCAGGCTATTATTGTTTATCCCTTGTATCCCTTACAGGATCCAGCAGGTAATTATTTTGCCTTTAGTAATCTCGCAGGCTCGTCTAACGCAACCAATCCTTTGGCATTGGCAAATGAAATCAAAGCCAATCAAAAAGGAATGCGGTTATTAGGAAACATAAACGCAGAATATAAATTAACCAACGATTTAAAACTGAATATTTTATTTGGTGGCAACCTCTATAGCACACGCGGACGAAGGTTTAAACCACAACTACCTGCCTTTTTCAATGATCCTGCCTCAGGATCGGATAATACCAACTTCGTTACCAATTGGCTTACCGAGTACACGCTCAATTACAATAAAGTAATTGGCAATCACAGCTTGTCAGGGCTTGCAGGATATACGGTTCAAAAGGAGGGTTCAGAGTCGAATTATTTATTTACCAACAAGTACCCGAATAATTTTGTGCCTTACCTAAGTGCAGCCGCAGGCCAAATTACCGACGGCTTTTCCGACACTTATAAGTGGTCACTTATTTCCTATTTGGCCAGGGTTAATTACAATTTCAAAAGCAAGTATTATCTAACTGCTTCTATTCGTACCGATGGTTCATCACGTTTTGGTTCCGATCATAAATATGGCGTATTTCCATCAGCAGCTTTTGCCTGGCGCTTATCTGAGGAAGGTTTTTTAAAAAATGTTAGCTTTCTAAGCGAACTGAAAGTAAGAACCAGTTATGGTGAAACTGGAAATAATAACATCGGCAATTACGACCAATATGCCACTATAAATTATGAGCGATATACTCTTGGTGGAGGGGCAGTAGGCGCCTTTGCCCCGGCCCGGCTGGCGAACCCCACTCTCACATGGGAGAAACAAAAACAGGTTAACCTGGGGTTGGATATTGCAATTTTAAAAAGGCGTATTGCGGTGACAGTCGACCGCTTTTACTCAAGAAACTTTGATTTACTGTTGAATGTAAATGTGCCCGATGTTACAGGTTTTAGTACAGCGTTAAAGAATATCGGGGAAGTAAAAAACAACGGCTGGGAGTTCGTATTAAACACAGTAAACCTGAAAAACAAATTTGAATGGACCACAGACTTTAATTTGTCGATGTACAAGAATGAAGTGGTTAAACTTGGGCCCGACGGATCACCCATTTTTTCTGGTGGAAACGTTACTATGATTGGGCAGCCAATAGGTATGTTTTATGGTTGGATAAATGATGGTGTTTTTATGAATCAAAAAGAGTTAGATAAAGGCCCCATTTTTTCGCCAGGATCAACCGTTCGTACCAGGGTAGGTGATTCAAGATTTCTAGATATATCCGGCCCAAATGGTAAACCTGACGGTATCATCGATAGTTACGATCAAACGATTATGGGCAACCCATATCCCGACTTTTATTATGGTATGACCAATCATTTCTCGTACAAAGGCGTGAGTGTAAGTGTTAGTCTGCAGGGTTCGCAAGGAAATAAAGTATTAAGCATCTCAAGGCTTGGAACGTTGAATACAAGAGGACGTGTGCGCCAGCTGGCCTCTTCTAATGCTTACTGGAAATCGGAACAGGAGCCTGGCGATGGACAGGTGCCCCGGCCCAATGATGCACCCACAGGAAACAACAGGGAACCGTGGAATTCACGTTACCTCGATTACGGTACTTACCTGCGCATCAACAACATCAATCTAAGTTATTCACTCCCCGAAAACCTCATACAAAAATTAAAGCTTAATGCATTAAGGCTTTATGTGAGCGCAAATAATCCGTTCCTCTTTACAAAAAATGAGTCATTCAATCCGGATGTAAGTAACAGCGATAATCCGCTGACACCTGGCATTGATAATAACAATTATCCATTAGCCAAATCTCTCATTATTGGATTAAATGTCTCATTTTAAAATTTCAGTTAACCTATACAAAAGTTATATGAAAAAGATACTTTGCCTACTTATATTTCCAGCAGCCATGCTCCTATCGTGCAAAAAAAGCTTCATAGAAATAGTGCCTGAATCTTCTGTAAGTGTTGACTTTTTATATAAAACAGATAAAGACTTCCAGGATGCTGTAAATGGAGGCTACAATGCATTGCAGGCACAGTATGCCAACTTCTGGGTTTTTGGAGATTTGCCCGGAGATGACGTATCAGAAGATATCCCAAACCATTTTGATCACGTTACTTTCGACCAGTTCACTGTCACCGATAGGCAGCCCATTCTCATTAGCACCTGGCGCAATTACTACAACGTCATTAATAGGATGAATACAATACTAGCCAATATTGAGAAAGCCGATCCTGCTGTTGTTAAAAACAAAGACCGCTATATTGGCGAAGCCAAATTCATGCGTGCTTTAAGCTATTTTGATATGGTCAGGATTTTTGGAGATGTACCCATGATAACTAAAAACGTAACAGTAGATGAATCTTATAAAATAGGCCGTGAAAAAACGGATAGAATATATGACGAAGTCATCATCAAAGACTTATTAGATGCAGAAACCAAATTGCCAGTAAAATACACCGGTGCCGATGTGGGTAGGGCAACAAGAGGAGCAGCGAAATCTATCCTGGGCAAAGTATATTTAACCCGCAAAGATTTTGTAAACGCAGAGGCAAAACTTAAAGAAGTAACTACACTTGGTTACGCACTTTTACCCAACTTCAAAGACTTATGGAATTACGCGGTTAACGAACACCACGCTGAATACATCTTCGATATTGAATATGAGGAAGGTATTAATGAGGGAAGCACTTTTACACATGCCTTCTCCCCATCATGGACAGCGCTGACTGATTTTTACGGCATCAAAGGCGGAACGCCTTCAAACGATGGAGCTCCCACAGCGGGATTGTATGCCCAGTTCAACCCCCAGGATGCACGACGGGCTATCACGGTAAATTATGGCATTACAATAAATAATACCTTCATGCCCATCCCCACTACCTCCATCCAGGCTTCAAAATCTTTTACTACAAAATATTTCACACCGGTAGCGTCTAATAACGATAGTAAGGCCAACTGGAAGGTGATCCGTTATGCAGATGTATTATTAATGTTGGCTGAAGCTATGAACGAAAATGCTAAAACGTCCGAAGGATTAACCTATATCAACATGGTTCGTACCCGTGCAGGCCTTACTGCTTATATGGGTCTTACACAAGCTGACGCCCGTGAAAAAATATACCTCGAACGAAGGTTTGAACTGTTTCTGGAAGGCCAGAGATGGTTTGATTTGGTAAGAACGGGACGGGCTTTAAACACTATGCAATCGCTTGGAATGAAACCCCATATGACCGTGTTTCCAATTCCTCTGACGCAAATACAAATTATGAACAACAAAACCATATTCGCCCAAAATCCAGGGTATTAATTAGAAGCTAAAAAATATCAACCAAAAATTTATAAACATGGATAATAAGAAAGGGAACAAAATGCTTTTGAATGGTCAACAAAAATCACGTAGGGCATTTATAAAAAACAGCGCTACGCTAACAGCACTTGCGGCCGCGGGACCGCTGGTTGGCTTTTCGGCCATGGATGCTATCTCAGCCAAAGCACCCGTTAATACTATGATGCATGGCATTCAAATAGGGGCTGTTTCATTTGTTGACGAAGGAGTTGAAAAGGTGTTAGATATTATGCAGAAACGAGGTGCTATCAACACCCTCTTTCTTACCACTTTCACACATGGCCGTGGGCTTTCAGGCCGGCAAATTCCTGGTCAGCCTTT
>JBKJUT010000100.1:0-4126 GCA_046590515.1 Ferruginibacter sp. | reverse complement strand
CGGCCGCCGCGAGGACGGCCCGTGTTGAGCTGAGTCACAGCGGCGGCGAGCACATCGGACACGCTGACAGGCATACGAGCGAACACCGCGACGACCTTCTCGTCAGACAGCGTTGCTTGGCTGCTGGCGGGTGCTGCCGGCGTGGCCTTCGGGCGGCTCTTCGTGCTGGCCCGTGGAGCCCTCGGTCGCCGCGGTTCAGCCGAGGGCACGGCGGCTGGCGCCGGGTGCCCCCCCAGCGGGTCGTCGAGATCGACGAGCTTGGGCGTCGGGAGGGTCATGCTGCGGCCGCGAGGTTGGCGGTGGCGAGCTCGGCGCCGAGCTGGGCGTAGGCGCGCGCGCCGGGGCCGTCGGGCGTCACGGCGCAGAGCGGAGCGCCGAGGACGGTGGCGTTCTGGAACTCGGCGCGCAGTGGGATCTCGGTGCGCGCGATTGGCGAGCGCAAGGCTGTGAGTCCGTCGTCCAGTGCGCGGTATGTGAGTCGGCGCTTGTCGGCCATCGTCCGAACGAGCGCGGTCACGGTGATGTCGACGTCGCTGGCTACGAGCCTTGCGATCGTGGCCTCTACCTCCCCTGCGCCTTGCAGCGCGCCGGCGTCGAGCATGCTGACGGGGACGATCGCTTCGCGTGCGGCAAAGAGCGCGTTGACGGTCAGCAGACCGAGGTTCGGTGGGCAGTCGATGAGGATGACGTCGTAGTCGGGGTGCAGTGCAGCGAGGGTGCGGGCGAGGAACTCCTCGCGCTTGAGCTCGGCGGCGAGCGCGAGCTCGAGACTGCGCAGATCGCGGTGCGCCGGCATCAGCGAGACGTTCGGCGCGACGTCGTCGAGGACGGCCTCGTGAGCTTTGACGCTGCGGCGCATCGCGTCGAGGACCGTGGCGCCGGTCGTGGTCTTCCCGAATGCTCGGGTGAGCGCGAACTGCGGGTCGAGATCGACGCACAGCACGCGCTGACCGCCTCTCCCCCACACGATCGCGAGGTTCGCGGTCGTCGTGGTCTTCGCGACGCCGCCCTTCTGCGAGGTCACTGCGATGGTCCGAGTCATGACGTCTCCCGATGTTCGTGGCCACGCGCTGCAATCCTGCGCGCTAGCCGGGCGGCGCGCCGCGCTGCCCCGAGGCTAGCACGATAGCTAGTGCGATAGCCAGCTTGATAGCCCGGCTGCTATCACGCTATCGCCGCGATCCTGTTGGGGAGGCTCTCCCCGGATGGCTGTCCGGTTTAGGGCGTCGACTTCGATGAGTCCTGTAGATGCGGGGTTTGCGATTGAAGCGACGGGCGGGCCGGCGAGTGCGCGTGAGCGTGCGGGCGGCCGTCGCAGTCGTCGCGGCCGCGGCCGGGGTGGCTGGGGTGGTGGTGTTGGCGAACTGGCGTGTCGGGCTGGCTGCAGGGCTTGCTGGCGGGGCGATCGCGGCGACGCGGATGCGGTTTTCGTCGGCGGCTGGCGTGGGCGCGGTGGTCGTCGTTGTCGTGCTGGCGGTGGCGGGCCTTACGCCGGGTGCTGACGCTCGCGCCCGGGCGGGCTGGCGGGCGTGCGGCGCCGTGGCGTGGCCGGGCGCTGGGCCAGTGCGTGTGGAGGTTCGCGGGACGAGTTGCCGGCGGGCACTGCTGGTGCTCGAGGCCATGCCGCGTGTGGGCAGCTCCCGCGTGCTGGGGTACCGCTGCGCGCGGCGCGCGGGTTTGTCGGGTTCTTGTCGGCGCTTGGGCGCGCGGATCGTGTGGCGTCGGTGATCGCGGTGGTGTCGTGGCGTCGGGTGGGGCGGGACGCTGTTTGCGTGGCACTTGCGGGTGTCGTGGTCGCGGTGGTGGCTGCGGGCGCGGTGTGGGTGCTGGGGGCGGGGGAGGCCGTGCGCGGCTGGTATGGGTTGACGCCGGAGGATCCTGCTCGTGTCGGGGTCGGTGACTTGTGGGTGCATAACGTGCGCGCGTTGGTGCCGGTGTTCGCGGCGGCCGCGGCGGTGGTGTGGTGGCCGCGAGCTCGTGTCGCGATCGACGTCGGGCTGGGTGTGATGCTGGGCGTCAACGTCGTGGCGGTGTCAGTCGCGCTGGCGGCATATGGGTCGCGGTTGTGGGCCCTGGGGCCTGGGCACTACCCGCTTGAGCTGTTGGCGATCGCGATCGCGGCCGCGGCGTACCTTGATGCGCGCCGGGCTGCCCGGCTGAGGCCCGGGCTTGTCGTGGCGTGCGCGATCGCGGCGTGCCTCGTGCTGGTTCTCGCCGCGGTGCTCGAGAGCGCCGGCGCCGCCTGAACGTCCGCATGGCGGGGCGATGGCCGGAGTCGCGGTAGTGGTGTCACTCGCTGCGGCTGTGCCGCGGCACGCCCGAGCGAAGCGGGCTGGGTGTCAGCGAGTACCTGGCCGTTGAGCGCATGGCGCGGCTACGGGCGTCGTGCTGCGTCGGCCGCCTGCCACCGCCGTCAGCGCAGGCCCGCTCCCTCAGCGATGCCGTTGTTGCGCTGCGGACGTCTCGCGCAGCTGCTGCGCGAGCTGTTGCAGCTCGCCGGGTCGCGGGGGGTCACAGCTGAGGCTCACGGAGACGTCCTGCTCGGGGATCGACGCGGCGGGCAGCTCGATGATGCCGACGGCGAGCTCGGGGAGCGAGACGTCGTCGGCCGTTAGTTCGACGAGCTGTTCTTGGAGAAAGAAGTCGCCGAGGAGCGCGTCGCAGGAGATGCAGCCGTTGGAGATGTAGCGGCGCTGCTGCGCTCGGCTGTGGCGGGCCTTGATGATGCCGATGGCGCGGGGTTCGCGCCAGTGGGCGCCGACCGTTATGAATGCCGCGGCGACGTCGACGAACGGTATGAAGCCCCAGGGGTCTTCGTCGGGGTGAAGCTCGGGGTCGATCAGGACGCCGGCGATCGCGCGGGTCTGCGCGTGGCAGCGCCAGCAGTTCATCGGCAGCGCGATGACGATCGCGCTCACGGGCGGGCGGAAAAGCCAGGGGGCGAGGCTGTCGCTGTAGCTCTCACGCGCGATCCACCAGGAGCGCACGTCGGGGTCCCAGCGGCCGCCGAACGCTTTGGCGTGGTCGTTGTCGGTGAACGGGACGTCAAGCCAGACCCGCGTCGAGGGCAGGGCGGAAGCAGCGGGTGGTGGGGAAGAGGAAGCAGGAGGTGAGGCGCTGCGTCGTCGGCTGAACAGGCCCATGCTGCGAAGCCTAAGACTCGCGGAGGGCGTCCGGCGAATGTGCACAGAGCCCGCGTAGTTCTGTGCGCGATCTGTTGCACAGCGTGCGGGGATCGGACTGAATGTCGAGCTAGCCGGGTTGCGGGTTGTCGCGGGAGGCGATCGCGGCGGCGAGGGCGTCGGGCAGCTCGCGGATCTCGTCCATGAGGTCGTCGAGGATGCGTTCGGCCTCGCGGCGTCCGTGGGTCGCGCCGAGCTCGGATGCGACGGCGCCGAGGTCGTCTAGGACGCGGCGGATCTCGATGAGCCGGTCGTGCAGTTCGTGGATCGCTTCGGGATCCTCGTCGCGATCGTCGTCATCGTCATCGTCCGCGTCGTCGGGCCCGGGGGCGGGGGTGGGCCCGGCGGGGAGCTGGGGGGCGAGCAGTGCGGCGACGGCCTGGTTGACGGTCGTGTCGACGACGACGCGGCCGGGGCGCAGTCTGACGGCATGGTCGTAGACGAGCAGCATGGTCTGCTCGCCGTGGCGCGAGAGGACGGTCGCGAGGGCCCGCAGTCCGGTTGCGCCGGGCAGGCTAGGGCTGTCGAGGGCGATGCGCTGGTGGCGCTCGAGGACGAGCAGGACGGCGCCCTGGACGCTGATCTTCTTGGCGTTGGCGGCCGAGAGGCCGTCGAAGGTGTGTTCGGCGTAGACGCCGAAGGAGCTGAAGCCCCGTGTGAGGTGCGCTTGGCCGTCTTGGAGGCGGCGTAGGTCGACGGCGAAGCGGGCGAGGTTTCGCCCGGCGGCGCGGAAGTGGCGCTTGGCCTGGTTTTCGAGGGGTCGCGCTTGGCCTTTGGTGAGCGGGGCTTCGAGGACGTCTCCAGCGACGATGGCCGTGGTCATAGGAGACAGGATAGCACGAGCAGGAGACAGGTGTCTCCTGACAGTGCGAACGGGGGAGACAGCGGCCGTCGCCGGCGCGTCACAGCTCGCTACGGCCCGAGGTCAAGCTCGAGCGGCTCGA
>JBKJUT010000061.1:0-2627 GCA_046590515.1 Ferruginibacter sp. | reverse complement strand
CATTTGGATTTACTTTTTTCAGCTTATCCTGAAGATTTCTTTCCTGCTGCTGCAAGGCTTTTAATTTATCTTCTGCGTCCTGTTTAGATAATTTGGAAGGTTGCTGTTGGGGAGATTGGTCGTTTTTCTTATCGCCACCTCCACCGCCACCGCTTTTTTCTTTTTGTTGTTGCAGTGCCTTTTGCAGATTTTGACGGGCATCCTCGTCGTTAGGATTTATGCGTAAGGCATTTTTATATGCTTCGATACATTCGGGCAGGCGTTCGCTGTTTTGATATACAACTCCTTTGTTGTAATAAGCGTTTGACTTATCAAGCGGGGCTTTGGCGCTTTTAATTGCCATGTCATAGGCTATGATGGCCTTTCCACTGTCACCATTTTTATATAGTGCACTTCCCAGGTTATAAATGGCCGCCTGGTTTTTTGGATTGTCTTCTGCAGCTTTGCTATACAGTTTAATAGCTGCAGGAAAATCACGTTTGCTATATGCCTCATTACCCTGCTTTACCAGTTCTTTACCTCCCTGGGCATAGGAAACAGACATCATGAATAATAACATCAGAGTAACAGCCGGCTTACGCATGATACCTGGAGAAGGTTTCCGGGTTTCAGAAATTAATAATTCAATAATTAGTAATAATAAAGACAAAGCCAGGAAGAGTTGAAAGAAACTTTTATAGTTCAGTAAAGATTGATCTGTAATAGTTCTCTGATCCATTGTTTTTAACTGGTTTACCAGGTTATTTACAACTACATCAGTTGTGGTTAACAGTTGGTAGATACCATGGCCTGCCTTTGCGATATCCTGCATTTCCTTTTCATTTAATTGTGATACCACTATATTTCCTGACTGGTCTTTTTTGAGGTCGCCCGTTTCCAGATCCGGGATAGATGCGCCCGCCACAGACCCTACACCCACTGTATGAATGACAACGCCGTCTGCAGCCATTCTTTTTACCAGTTGATTGGCTTCTTCATCATGATCTTCCCCATCACTCAATAAAATAACTGATTTATATTTTTTTGCTTCATTATTAAAAGAGAGATAGCACATTTTCAAAGCTTCACCAATTACCGTTCCCTGGGTAGGAACAGATTGTGTGGTTGCTGCAGAGAGATACATTTTTGCGGCACCATGATCGGCAGTTAGAGGCATTTGCAGGTATGCTTTACCGGCAAACACTACCAGCCCGATCCGATCATTATCGAGTTTCTCTACAATTTTAGAAATAACCTGTTTGGCACGGTCAAGCCGGGAGGGTGTAATGTCCTGGGCCAGCATGCTGTTGCTTACATCCAGTGCGATCATTACATCTATACCATTCCTTTTCACGTTTTCACCTTCCGAGGCGCTCCTTACATTGGCAAACGCAAACGTGGCCGCAATAAATGCAGTAAGTACTATAAAAAATTTCAAAAGAAAGCGTGCAGGCCGGTAATATCTGGAAAGCCGGGCAACCAACAAAGGATCTCCTATTTTAGCCGCCACCTTTTTCTTTCGCTGTAATGATAGCCAATACAAAAGTATAAAGATTGGGACAGCCAATAATACAACTAAGAATTCTATATGCTCAATGTTAAACATAAACGCAAAGTAATCAATAAATGGGCCGACCTCGAACTGTCACCTGCAAAGCCATGTGAAACTTATTTCCTGCCTTCGAAGAAACCATATTGTTTCAGGATATCACGTGTGATGTCTATGGGTATATTAGGTTGGGTTTGTCCTTCACCCTTTACCAGGGTAACGAAAAAGTATACATGCCTGTTTTCTTCTATCCAGCCTGCCAGCCAACCAACAGGTAGACCGTTTGCCATTCCAAAGCCCGATTTATAGCTTAGCCTGAAGGCCGTATTATCTTCTCGCAGCATAGCCTCCTTTACTGCCTGTTGCACGCTTTTACGGAATGGGAGCTGATCGAAGTATAATCTTTTTACAAGACCAAGCTGTTCATCAGGAGAAATTAAAAGTGATTGATTTAGCCAGAAAGAATCTGCCTTGCCTTCCACACGCTTATTCCCGTAAGCGATGGAATCAACCCATTTTTTTAAAGTATCCAGGCCTATCTTTTTTGATAATGTCTGGAAGTATCCATCGTTATCCATTTTAAAGGCGTCTGTAAGACTCATACTTTTATTCCAGGAAGCATTTGCCCGTTTTACCCCATCCCAGGGTGTAGACTTATTTTCATCTGCCACATCTCCCGTTTGTAATGCTACCAGCGACTGAACAATATGAAAAGTAGCACCCGGGGCGAAACGCATGGTGTCCAGTTCCATATTATACACCGTTATTTCACCATCGGCATTATTCAGCATAGTAAAACTGCCGGTTACATTTTTGGATTCAAAATACTTTTTAAGGCTTTCATCTAGCTTAGCCTTGTTTACGGAACAACCTGTCAACAGGAGAATAATAAAACTTATACTGCCAAAAAATTTGATTTTTTTGTTCATGTTTTCAATTTACCAACCGGTGATTTTTTTTCTTTTTGGAGATGCATGGCGGTAGCTTCAAGCGCACCATAAAATTGACTTCCGAATTTCCTGGTAAGAGGTTCTTTTAAAAACTGGTAAACCGGCGCCTTGTGTTTTTTCCCTAATGAGCATGCGGGCTTACAATTATC
>JBKJUT010000054.1:0-9126 GCA_046590515.1 Ferruginibacter sp. | reverse complement strand
GACTGAAGCAGGAAGCGAATACCTGTCAAGTATGCGTGAGTCATAGACAGAAGACTGATAATCACACAATAGCTTACATGTATATGGCTAGGTGATATTTTGCCCTATCGTTTTTCCGCTTATCTTTAGTACATGCCTGCCAACAAAATCAGACGGTTCACCCGGGTCATTTTTGTAGTTACAGATCTTGTATTTGCCCTGTTTCTTATCCTGGGATGCTATAGCAGTTATTTTAATCCGCAATACTTTTGGTTCCTGGGATTTTTCCCTCTCGCTGCTTTTTATTTTCTGCTTGTGTTGATAGGCTTTATTTTTTTCTGGTTATTTGTTAAACCTGTACGTGCACTTATCAGCCTCGTGACCATTGCGCTGTGCTGGTTTCCATTACATCACCTGGTGCAGGTGCGGCTGGCACCTAACTTTACCCTGTTGAAACACCCGGATAACCTGAGGGTCATGAGCTGGAATGTGCAGCATTTTGAAATTCTGGAACACAAAAAGCATCCTGAAAAAAAACAGGAAATGATCAGCATGATCAACCAGCATCAGCCTGACGTGGCTTGTTTCCAGGAAGTTGTTGCCAGCGATAAAGAACCCAGCGCAATTAATTATATTCCAGACCTGCTGCAAAAACTGAACTTCAACTATTACCATTATACTTATAATCCAAAACTTGATTTTGACGGCAAGCACCATTTCGGCCTCCTGATCCTTAGTAAATATCCAATCATCAATAAGCGGAATGTGAGCTACCCTCCCAATGATTACAATTCCATTTTTCAATATGTAGATATTAAAAAGGATGCCGATACTTTCAGGGTTTTCAACGTGCACATGCAATCACTGAAGTTCAGCGAAGGCAACATTCACTTTATAGAAAAACCATTACTTAACGACCAGGAAGGTTTACGCAATTCCAGGAACGTGATCTCCCGATTCAAAACGGGATTCATTAAAAGAAAGTGGCAGAGTGAGCGTTTAAAATCTGCAATGAACAAAAGCCCTTTCCCGGTAATTGTCTGCGGCGATTTTAATGATGTACCCAACAGCTATGCTTATAATACCGTAGGCAAGGGTCTGAAAAATACTTTTGAACAGAAGGGAACCGGGATAGGTCGTACCTTTTTCAGTATAAGCCCAACTTTGCGCATTGATCATATTTTCGTGGACAACAGGTTTAATGTGGAGCAATACGTGCGTATTAAAAAGAAATTAAGCGACCATTTTCCCTTAATTACTGATCTGTATTATAAAAAGCAATAAATTTGCTTATGTCTTTTCTTCTACCTTCCTTTCGAATTTGCTGTTGCCTTGGCGGCTGCTGTTAATATAATTGTCTTTATCCACCCTTTTTTGTTTGTATTCTTTCTTACTGCCGGAGCCGGTAAGGTTTAAATTATAAAAGATGTCTTTAAAAATATATAATTCTTATTCAAGGGAAAAAGAAGTGTTCACTTCCATTACGCCCGGACATGTGGGCATGTATGTATGTGGTCCTACAGTAAGCGGGGAAAGTCACCTGGGGCATGCCCGTCCTTATATCACTTTTGATATAGTATACCGTTACCTTTCACACAAAGGAAACAAAGTACGTTACGTACGTAACATTACTGATGCCGGTCATTTTGAAGAAGAGGGCCGGGAGGCTGAAGACAAAGTAGGTAAGAAGGCACTATTGGAAAAACTGGAACCTATGGAACTGGTGCAGAAGTATACCAATCTTTACCATTGGGCTATGAAGCAATTCAATAATATAGAACCCAGTATTGAACCTACAGCCACCGGTCACATCGTAGAACAGATTGACATGATCCAAAAGATCATCTCTGAAGGATATGCCTACGAGGTAAACGGCTCAGTTTATTTTGATGTAAAAAAATATGCAGCCGCTTATGATTATGGTAAACTTAGTGGCCGTGTAATCGATGAACTGCTGGAGACTACCCGCGAACTCGATGGACAGGAAGAAAAAAGAGACAAGGCAGATTTCGCCTTATGGAAGTCTGCTTCACCGGAACATATTATGCGCTGGAACAGCCCCTGGGGCGCAGGTTTCCCGGGATGGCATATTGAATGTTCTGCGATGGCCACCAAGTACCTGGGAGCACGCTTCGATATTCATGGCGGTGGTATGGACCTGCAGTTTCCTCACCACGAAAGTGAAATTGCCCAAAGCCAGATTTGCAATCATACACCTCCGGTTAATTACTGGATGCATAATAATATGATTACTATCAACGGCCGGAAGATGGGCAAAAGTTATAATAATGTGATCAGGCTGACAGAACTTTTCAGTGGTGACCATCCTTTGCTTTCCCAGCCATTCCATCCCATGACCATTCGGTTTTTTATATTGCAAAGCCACTACCGCAGTACCCTTGATTTCAGCAATGACGCGCTGGTAGCAAGCGAAAAAGCTTTTAAACGTTTATGGGAAGCCTATGAACTTTTACTGGAAATGGATGACAGCTATGAAGAAGCACAAATAGATATGGACCTCGATGAAAGATTATTAAGGTGGGTTTCGGAATTTGAAATTTTCATGGATGATGACTTCGGAACGCCACGGGTGATTGCGAATATGTTCGAAATAGCTCCTGTCATTAATTCTATAAAGGATGGGCTGATCCCGGTGCATACAATCCGGAAAACTACCCTGGCCCTCATGAAGGAACGTTTCAAGGTTTTCATTGAGGAAATTATGGGCTTGCAAAGTATAGAGAAGGCTTCCAGTAATACTTTTGAAGGAGTAATTGAGTTGTTGATTGATATCCGTAAACATTCAAAACTAAATAAGGATTATGCTACATCAGACAAGATCCGTAATCAACTCCAGGAGTTAGGAATACTGCTTAAGGATGAAAAGGATGGCAGGATGAGCTGGAGCATGCTTTAATACATTTACTGGTGTTGCATTTAATTAGGTAAAAGGCTATATTTATTGTAGCCTTTTTTTATGGCAGTATTTCCGTGTGGCTAAAAACAGGGAAATGCCTGAATTTTTCCTGGTACTACTGCGCACGGACATATTTTAGATTAATCCTTACTTCCTGTTAAACTTAACAGAATTTTATTTGTCCTTACCCCGGCCAACGTTCATCCCAAATACACTGCTATGGAAAGAAGAGATTTTTTAACGGCAAAAAAGAAAGTAAAGGTTACCATTGAAAGCCCTGTGTATAAAGGTGCCCGGGTCACCAGCGGGCTCTTACCTTATGGAGGTGCCTGGACAATTAATGAGGCCCTTCACCTTTGCAGGCGTACCATGTTTGGCGCGCGTAAATCTGATGTAGACCTGTTGAAGAATATGACCATGAGCCAGGCTGTTGATCAATTGCTTAATGTGTCGGCCACTCCGCCTGCTCCTCCTTTAAAAACATATGCCAACTCAGTTACACCGGGCGACCCTGATGCAAATGTGGCACAGGGAAATACCTGGGTAAATACCAACACAACCGACGGAGGTATAGATGCATCACGGCGGTCCAATTTTAAAAGCTGGTGGGCCGGCTTAATGATCAACCAGCCCTTGGATATTGGAGAAAAAATGGTGCTCTTCTGGCACAATCATTTTTCTACAGAAACCCAGGATATAAATAATGGGATCTGGTGCTACAAAAACAATGAAACCATCCGGCGTAATGCACTGGGCAATTTTAAAACATTTGTAAAAGAAATTACCCTCGACCCCGGTATGCTGCGTTATCTCAATGGATACCTCAATACCAATACTGCCCCGGATGAAAATTATGGCCGCGAGTTACAGGAATTATTTACAGTAGGAAAGGGATCTAACAATGCCACTCCATTATTTACAGAAAATGATGTAAAAAGTGCGGCGCATGTACTGACAGGCTGGACCATCAACGCCACCACAAATTCAAGCCAGTTTACTTCTTCCCGCCACGACCCTGCTAATAAAGTTTTTTCTGCATACTATAATAATACGGTTATTACCGGGCGCACCGGGGCTACGGCCGGCAACCTGGAACTGGATGATATGCTTAACATGATCTTTAGCAACCAGGATGTAGCCCTTACTATCTGCCGGAAATTATACCGGTGGTTTGTTTATTATGACATTGATGCAGCCACGGAAAGTAATGTAATCTCGCCACTCGCAGATATCTTCCGTTTAAATAATTACAACATTAAACCGGTATTATCCGCCTTGCTGAAAAGTGAACATTTCTTTGATGTGTTAAACCAGGGTTGTATAATAAAAAACCCGGTTGATTTAGTAATGGGGCTATGCCGGGAATTTAAAGTGGTTTTTCCACCGTTATCCGATTTTGTAAACTCCTATTTTATGTGGCAGTTTTTACAAAACACTACTGCCAGTCACCAGATGAATATAGGCGATCCACCTAACGTAGCCGGCTGGGCTTCTTATTACCAACGTCCCCAGTTCCACGAAATCTGGATCAACAGCGACACCTTGCCTAAGCGCAATCAATTCAGTGACCTGATGGCCAATGCCGGGTATACGCGTAATGGAAAGAACATAAAAATAGATCACCTGGCTTTTGCCACTTCAATGACAGACCCGCGCAATCCTAATACTCTGGTAGCAGATGCCATCAAGTACCTGTTGACGATACCGCTGACCCAGGCTACCATGGACCAGTTAAAAACAGATATTTTATTGACCGGCCAGTCTACTGATGCTTATTGGACAAACGTCTGGGATACTTACGTGTCAAACCCGGGCAATACTGCCAATACAAACCTGGTAAAGGGAAGGCTCGCTACTTTATTTCAATACCTGATGCGGCTGAGCGAATACCAACTGTCTTAAACCACACATACACCCGAAAGGGATAAAAATAATGCCATGAAAAGAAGAGATTTCCTTCGAACCACATTACCTGCAACGGTATTGCCTTCGGTCATCAATGGGTTCTCCTTAAAATCCTTTGCGGCCGACAGCCCGCTGGCGCAGTTACTGGGTGGCGGCACCAACAACGACCATGTGCTGGTAATCGTGCAATTGCAGGGAGGGAATGATGGATTGAACATGGTAATTCCACGCGACCAATATAGCCGGTATTACAACGCACGTACAAATATTGCCATAGCTGAAAACAAAGTACTTGCTTTAAACGGGAATGATCTGACAGGGCTGCACCCTTCCATGACGGGTATGCAGGCATTATATAATGAAGGGAAAATGGGGATTGTACAATCAGTAGGGTATCCGCAGCCTAACTTTTCGCATTTCCGTGCCACAGACATCTGGATGACAGGATCTGACAGTAACCAGGTATTAAATAACGGCTGGGGCGGCCGATACCTCGATTATGAATATCCCAATTTCCCTAACGGTTATCCTAACAGCAGTATGCCCGACCCGCTGGGAATACAGATAGGTTCTGTAACTTCTCTTATGTTCCAGGGACCAGGAGTAAGTATGGGTATGAGCCTCAGCAATCCCACTTCTTTTTATAATCTTATCAGCGGGGTGGAAGACCCGGCTCCAAACACACCTGCGGGTAAAGAATTAAAATATATACGCCTGGTGGCCAAACAAACAGCGCAGTATGCAGATGTGGTTAAGAGTGCAGCTTTAAATGTGACCAGCCAGGCGCCGTATCCTTCCAATAATTCATTGGCTGACCAGTTAAAGATTGTGGCCCGGCTAGTGAAAGGAGGGTTAAAGACAAAAATTTACATGGTGAGTTATGGGGGATTTGATACGCACTCGCTGCAAACCACAGCCGCAGATACTTCCGTGGGCTCTCACGCAAATCTCCTGCGGAATGTAAGTGATGCCATCAAGGCTTTCCAGGATGATTTAAAATTTCTTGGGGTGGAAGAAAGAGTGATGGGTTTAACCTTCAGTGAATTCGGCCGGCGGATTAAAAGTAACAGCAGCACCGGCACTGACCATGGCGCCGCTGCTCCCTTATTCGTGTTTGGAAAATATGCCAAACAAAATGTACATGGCTCCAACCCCGTGATACCTGCAACGGTAACTGTGAACGACAATGTGCCCATGCAATATGATTTCAGAAGCGTGTATGCTACACTGTTACAGGATTGGCTGTGTGTAAAAACCAGTGACCTGCAGCAGGTGATGCTGCGCAATTTTCAAAATCTTCCGCTCGTAAATACCGCTGCCTGCCAGACAGTATTACCAAACCCAAGCGGAGTTACACTGGTAGATAATTATCCCAATCCCTTCACCACCTCCACCACTATCCGGTTCAATACATCCGGTGGACATACCCTCGTACAAATCATTGACACCACCGGCCGGGTTATCGCCACCCCGGTGGATCGTGAGTTTACCACACCGGGCAATTACACCGTGGTGTTTAACAGCGGGGCCCTGGCAAACGGGGTTTATTATGCCCGCTTTCAGAACGGGCCGGTGCAACAGGTTAGAAGTATGCTGAAAGTCCGGTAGCTTCCGGAATTAGTCTACACAATTTTTTGATATGGTATTACTGGATAACGGGCACCTGCTTCATTTACAAAAAGACAGGAAACTCAAAAAAATAATTGAAGCACAGGAGCCCTTTGTACTCAGTAAAAAAAACCAGGTACACTTAAATCTTTGTGCTTCGGTCATCAGCCAGCAGTTGAGTACAAAAGTAGCCGCCATCATCACCGCACGTTTCCGGGCGCTGTTCTCAAAAAAAAATCCTTCTCCCGCCGATATCCTTGCTGTCCCCTTTGATGAACTGAAAGCAATCGGGCTATCACATTCAAAAACATGTTATCTCCGGAATATCTGTACTTTTTTTATTGAAGAGAAAGTTACCGATGCAAAACTGCATAAGATGGCAGATGAAGAACTCATTAATTTCCTGGTGCAGATAAAAGGGATAGGCCGCTGGACGGCAGAAATGATCCTGATGTTTACCCTCGGCCGGCCGGATGTATTTGCGGTAGATGACCTGGGCATTCAGCAGGCAATGAGCCGTCTTTATAAAATAGATCCTTTAAACAAAAAAGAAATGCAGCAGCAGATGCTTATCATTTCAAAAAAATGGAGTCCTTACCGGACATATGCCTGTCGCTATCTCTGGGGATGGAAAGATGGTTAGAACGAAGGAATCAGCAGGGCACAAACCTGCTCCAGGTACTGCCTGTCAGTTTCATCAAAGTGCGAAAGTGATTCACTGTCTGCATCAAGTATAGCTACCACTTTCTGATTTACTATAACAGGCACTACTATTTCTGAACGCGACAAACTGCTGCAGGCAATATGGCCAGGAAACTTCTCTACATCATCTACAATCAAGGTTTCTGCCTGGTTCCAGCAGGTGCCACACACACCCCGACCTTTTTTTATGCGGGTACAGGCTACCGGTCCCTGGAAAGGACCCAATACCAACTCGTCGTTTTTTACAAGATAGAAACCAATCCATAACCAGTTAAACTGTTCTTTTAATGCGGCTGATACATTGGCAAGATTGGCTATAAGATCATTTTCACCAGACAGCAACCCTTCTATTTCCGGAATAAGGACCCGGTACTGCTCTTCACGGGTACAATTAATTATTATAAGGTCTTCTGCCATGCAGCAAAGTTAACCGATTCGGTTTATTTGCCCGCTGTGGCGAGTTTTTTTACCATTGCATATACAACTGAAGGTTCATAACCTTTCTGTATCAGGTATTGCTGAACTCTTGATCTCCCGGACAATTTTTCAACTCCGCCCACTTCACGGATTTTTGCTTCGCATAATTTTTCCAGGGTTGCCTGGTAATCATCTTCTATAATTGCCGCCAAGGCTTTTTTAATACTATAATCACTTACCCCGCGTTGGCGCAATTCGTATTTTATCTTAACCTTACCCCATTGCCTCACCCGGAATTTTCCCCCGGCAAAAGCAAGTGCAAACCGTTCTTCATTTAGAAAATTTTCTTCTACCAGTCCGGATACCAACTCATCTACTTCTTTTTTATAAAGTCCATAACTGTATAATTTATTAATTACTTCCTGGTGACTGCGTTCCTGGTACGCGCAATAATGCCTGATCTTTTGCCTGGCTTTTTCTGTACCGATATTTTTAATCCTTTCCAATTTTTATTCGCGTAACCTGTCTACGCAGCCAAAATTTTCTTTAAGTAATGTATCGTATTTATCCGCCAGGTTAAACAACGTCTTGAATTGTTCTTTCCCGTTTTCGTGTGTGAGGTCCTGGTCGTATAACATACAGCTCAACACAATATCCTGGCCGGTACAACTTAATACCAGGCTGTTCAATTTAAAATTTTCTTCAAGCAGGAACTGGTAGAGCGGTTTTATTTTGACCGGGTCCTGGGGTAGCTGGCACAGGAATGCATCTCCTGCAATAAAGTAATTTTCCGGGTTGTAAGAAATTTTGATCTGTTCCTTTCCTTCTTCTACTTCCCAGCTATTTACGCCAGTGCGGGCCAGCTTTACATCCTTGCCGAGATCTTTTAATATGGCTTCAATGGTTCTTGCCACTCCAACAGGCTCTACCTCTATTTCAGGCACTTCGGTCAGTGCTACTTCAGTACCACAGTTAGGGCAATATTTTGATGCATCTATGTTTGTTGCCGTAATTAAAAAATCGCAGGCAGGGCAGCGTGTAGATATCGTAGCAGGATTCTCCTGGTATAAAAGTAATGCCGTGCGCAAATAATTTACAGGCAGGGCAAAGCCGAGGTTGTCTCCTCCCCTGATGATAAATGAGTTTACGCCAATCACGTCACCGGTTTCATTTACCAGCGGACCACCGCTGTTACCCGGGTTGATAGCTGCATCAATCTGGATATATTTCAACCCGTTCCTTACCCGGTCCACTTTGCTGATCACGCCCTGGGTGGCGGTATAGTTTAAACCGAACGGATGCCCGATGGCTACCACTTCATCTCCATCCTTTAATGTCTCATAGTTGCCCAGCCTGATTTCGCCCAGCTCTTTACCAACGGGTGGCTGTATAAAAGCCAGGTCATGTTTCTTATCAGTATACCAAACCCTGCTTCGGGTTTTGGGAAAAAGGCGGCCTTGTATAGTTACTTCTGACTGCCCTTCCACCACATGGTTGTTTGTAACTATTACATCAAACTCCTGCAGGTAAAAGCCTGTACCATTCCCATTTTGTGCCGATATCTGAATGATAGGGGCCTGGTATTTTTCTATAATCTC
>JBKJUT010000193.1:0-6079 GCA_046590515.1 Ferruginibacter sp. | reverse complement strand
TGGCCTGATAATGCCAACCTCGATAAAGCTCGCTTATTACTCTGGCCAATTAAACAAAAATATGGCAAGCGCATTTCCTGGGCGGACCTGTTTATACTTACCGGTAACGTGGCCCTTGAAAGTATGGGTTTTAAAACTTTTGGTTTTGCAGGTGGCCGCGAGGATGTGTGGGAACCATTACAGGACATTTATTGGGGAGCTGAAGCGGAGTGGTTAGGAGATAAGCGCTTTGATGCAAACAGAGACCTGGAACATCCACTCGGAGCGGCACAAATGGGCCTGATCTATGTAAACCCGGAAGGACCTAACGGCAAGCCTGACCCGCTTTTGGCTGCACATGATATCCGTGAAACATTTGGCCGTATGGCGATGAATGATGAAGAGACCGTGGCTCTTATTGCCGGTGGACATACTTTTGGGAAAACCCATGGTGCCGCAGACCCGGGCATACACATGGGTAAAGAGCCTGCAGGTGCCAGCATGGAAGAGCAAAGCCAGGGATGGAGAAACTCATTCGGCACAGGTCGTGGTGGAGACACTATTACCAGTGGGCTTGAAGGTGCCTGGACCACTACTCCCGCTAAATGGGGTCACGATTTTTTCAATCATTTATTTAACCACGATTGGGAATTGATAAAAGGAGCCGGTGGCGCCTTTCAATGGCAGCCAAAGAATGGGGCAGGAGCAGGTACTATACCAGATGCACATGACCCTGCAAAAACACATGCACCATTTATGCTGACCACAGATCTGGCTTTAAAATTTGATCCGCATTACGGACCTGTTTCGAAGCGCTTTCATGAAAATCCCGAGGAATTTGCCGAGGCATTTTCCCGCGCCTGGTATAAACTTACACACCGTGATATGGGACCAAAGGAAAGATACCTTGGCCCGGAAGTACCGGCAGAAGAATTACTCTGGCAGGATCCTATACCAACCCCCACGTATGCACGCATTAGTGAACAGGACATAAAGGGATTAAAGGAAAAAATTTCAGGTTCAGGACTTGAGGTGCGCGTTTTGGTAGCCACAGCCTGGGCTGCAGCCTCTACTTATCGTGATTCGGATAAGCGCGGCGGAACCAATGGTGGTAGACTCCGCCTGGCACCTCAAAAAGATTGGGAAGTTAATAATCCAACACAACTATCTAAAGTATTGAAAAAACTGGAAGGGATCCAGGCGGAATTTAATAATGCACAATCAAGCGGTTCCCAGGTTTCTATGGCCGACCTTATCGTTCTTGCAGGATGTGTAGGTATTGAGAAGGCTGCCGGTAATGCCGGAATTGCAGTGGTTGTTCCTTTTACTCCTGGACGGGCAGATGCTTCCCAGGAACAAACCGACGTATTGTCCTTTTCGGCCATGGAGCCGGCTGCAGATGGTTTCAGAAATTATATAAAATCACATAACAAAGCATCGGCCGAGGAAATGCTGGTTGACAAAGCCCAGTTACTAACCTTGAGTGCACCTGAACTCACGGTACTGTTTGGTGGCCTGAGGGCTATCAATATCAATTACGATAATTCTGTTAACGGAATTTTTTCGAAAAATAAAGAAGCACTGACCAATGATTACTTTGTAAATCTTCTTGACCTCGGTACATCCTGGAAAGCCACTTCAGATTCACAGGATGTATTTGAAGGCCGGGACCGTAATACCGGTAAAGTTAAGTGGACCGGCTCCCGGGTAGATCTTATATTCGGTTCAAATTCTGAATTACGGGCCCTGGCAGAAGTATATGCCTGTAATGATGCAAAAGATAAGTTTATCAGGGATTTTATTGCAACCTGGAATAAAGTGATGAACCTGGGTCGTTATGACCTGGCATAAGTAACAGAATAAAAAAATCCCCATTGACTTCAGATATTGTAAGTTAATGGGGATTTTTTTTTGTAGTGAAATCAACGGCCTGAGGTAACCGGTAATTGTATTTTACTATTGCCTTATAAATTGTTGACTATAATTCCCTGTTGTCAGGTAATATACGCCTTTTGGATAATTACTGATATCAATTGTGATTACACCAGGATTAGTAAGTTCCTGGTAAAGCACTTTTCCCTCGGCGGAATAAACAGCCAGGATCGAGTTGGTATTAACCTGTACAATTAACTTATTAATCACTGGGTTACCGGTAATGATAAAAGGTTCCTCTTTGCCGGTAAACCGTAATGTGCGAAGGTCACTCAGGCTGGAACTGTTGTCATAGTCAGTCTTTAATAAACGGTAATAATTAATACCGTTGGCCGGCCTGGTATGTGTAAAACTGTAGCTGCCGGTGGTCTGGCTTCCGGCGGGTAAAATTTCCAGGTTAAGCCAGGTCCTTCCGTCATTACTATATTGCACCGTAAAACTTCGTGTATTCTGCTGTTGTGCCGTGGTCCATTTTAAAATGGCGGTTTGCCTTTCCCTGCTCGCTGTAAACGAGAGCCAGTTGGAAGCAACAGGGCCTGCCAGATCTCCGAGAGATATTTCGTTCAATACGACTGGCGAAACGGAATTAGTTAATACATAATTGTTCACAGCATCACGGGTGTTAGCCGGGTAGAAAGTCCAGGCGGACCCGTTATATATATCCAGGGTAAGCCGGTTCTCGGGAATACTGTTAAGCTCACTACCGTCGTTATAATTAATTTGAATGGCACCATTATACAAAGCCGTGTTGTTGGTAAATTGGTAAACCCGTGCAATATGAGTATTGGCTGAACTGTGGATTACAGAGGAAGATTTCGTTAACGCGTTTCCACTTAGCGTGAAATCGGCTGCAGGAGACAGGGTCATTCCATCGGCATGTAGAACCGCACCGTTTTGAACTACCAGGTTACTCCCAGCCTCCACCGTTATAAGCTGGGCCTGTGTCACCATGAGTGAAACCAGTGCAGTGGCAAGGATGATCAGTTTTTTCATACCTGGAAATTTTTATAAATGTACTGGAAATTCAGGAGAACAGCCTGTTTGTGATTTTATCATATATATATGACGGTCGAAGCATGCCCTTTACACAGAGCACTTACAGTAAACAAACGTTTCCCTATACTAAGAATCAGCCTGCCATTTTAAAGTAGATTCAATAATTCCTTTTAAAACTTTTAAGTCGATATCATCCACTTTATTAATATATAGGCATCCCCCGCCGGTTTTATGCTTTCCTAATTTGGGAAGAACTTCTGCGTGAGGTTTTAAATCCATCAGGTAAATTGTCAGGTTTGCTTTACGTGGTGAAAACCCAATAACAAACCAGTCTACTTCCCTGCCACTTGTTGGACTTTTGTATCTTTTCAGCCCAAAGCCAATGATGGAACTTCCCCAGATTTTAGGCACTTCTCCAGTCGCTTTCTTCATAATTTCCAGGATAGCAAATCCATCTTTCTTTTTCTGATCTCCCGGCACGGAATTGATAAAGTCTTCCACGCTTGCGGAAGTCTGCTTGGTTTTTATTTCAGCCAGTTTGGATTTTTTTTCTGCCATTTGTTTGGGGTTATTTATTTTTCAACGGTTAATTCGAATCTGATTTCATTATTTACAGGACGAACCAGCCTGTATGGAAGGACACTTTTCAGAACCATAACTACAAAATACACAACAATCGCCTTCCTTAGGTTTTAACCTGGTTTTGCAATGGAGACATTCGTAAAAAAATACACAGGAATCAGTAGGCATTGTTTCCTCCTGGGTCTGCCCACAGGCAGGGCAGGTAATGACGGATTGTAAGATAACATTCATACTTAATAATTTATTTTGACTGTGGATGGTGGCTGGCAGTGAATTAACTTTTTTCTTCAGTAACTGCATCAGTAAATAGGCCACAGCTAATATAATAATAAACAACAAAACTGACACAATCTCCCATTTTGATAGTTGGGTGAGTAGCCAGATAATTGCTATAATTCCAATTGCAGGAATCAACCAGCCCCCGGGAATCCGGAATTCTTTTGAACCCTCAACCTGCCTGCTTTTTCTTAGTTTTAGCGTGGCCATAATTACGGCCAGGTAGATTATTAAAATGGCAGCACTGGCTAATACTGCCAGTTGAGTAAAGCCTCCTGAAACAGAAAATAAAAAGATAAGTGCGCCATAAATAATAATTGCCCAGTAAGGTGTCGCGTAACGGGGGTGTACCAGGCTTAGGAACCGCGGAAATAAACCATCTTTAGCCCCGGCAAACAACACCCTGGGAGTATTAAAAATATCCCCGGTAGTTATACCAAAACAAGAAACAGCGGCGGCAATTAACAGGATAGTTCCACCCACTGGTCCAACTGATTTCTCAGCTACCGCAGCCAGGGGGGCTTCCCTGAATGTTGCCATTGAATTACCCAACACACCTTGCGCTACCGTTTGCAGCAACAGGTATATTAAGAGTACTGCAATACCTCCCAAAAAGATTCCTTTGGGTATGGTACGTGCAGGATCTTTTAATTCCCCACTTACATTTAATGAGGTTTCAAAACCGGCAAATGCAAAAAATGTAATGAGACCGATATTACCGAAAGAATTGAGTGAAGGAAACTGCGCCAATTCAAGGTTAGATATTTTGACCTGGCTGAAACCAACCACAATAATCATTATTAATGGCAGAATTTTTATAAGGGTAATAGTTTTTATAAACCCGACGCTGCTTTTAGTGCCACGCACATTCAATCCTACCATGAATGTGAATAATATAAATAATAGTAAAATGCGCATCATCGGCCGGGAAAATACAGGCAGCAATACTGCAATTGAATCTGCTATAATATTTGCCACAGCCGCGCTGCCTAAAACACCCCAACCAAAGAAGAAAAGCCAGTTAATGATGAAGCCAGCTAATCCGCCAAAGGCAGCTTCCACATAGGCATATGAACCACCACTACTGGTTACCTTGCTTCCTATTTCTACGTAACACAGCATAATCGCGGCCAGCAATAAGCCACAAAAAATATAACTGAATATGCCATAAGCGCCTAATTCCTGGCTGATAATGGCGGGTAACACAAAGATGCCCGCCCCAATGGTGCCGTTAATTATTGTGATTGCCAGGTCTTTTGCTCCAATGATACGCTGTAAACCTTCCTTCGTTTTTACATTTTTCACTATAGTAAGATTAATAAAGTCGTTTAAGCTCTAAGAGGTAGGAAGAAAAGAGTTTTTGGAAATGAGCCTGATGGAACTGGCAAGAGAAAGAATAATAGTTATGGAACTCATTTAACTAAATCACACTTGAATCTTGCATATTCCTTAATTTCATCGCAGGGTTAATTGGTTTAAAAATTAATTTTTTTCGAAAGGACATTGAAAGCGTATTTGGCCGATAGCTGATATCTTCAACTCCAGTGTTAAACCGGGGAAACCAGGCATTAACAGAATAGCTAAAGGTTATTATTGCACGTTCTTAATATAGTTCGGTGATTCACACTCCTGCCAATATTCAACTATTTTTATTAGAACCTTTTTTAATTTTTCATAGTTGTTTGGTTTTACAAAAAACCCCTGGATTGATCTTGAATAGGCATCTATCACATGTGTTTGTTCCGCAACGGTAGTAAAGAAAAGGTAGGGGATGCATTTCAACCTTAGGTCTTCGTTGTTTATTATCTTTTCCCTTAATTCCATTCCGTTCAATTTGGGCATATTCAAATCAGAAAGTACAAGAAAAGGTTCCAAATCTGTTTCTGTCAGGTATATTAAAGCCTGTTCACCATCGGAAAAGAATACCAGCTTGTTTTTATATTCAAGCTCATCAAATATTTCAGCTAAAATTTTCTGGTCATCGTTGTCGTCTTCAATAATGATAATTGGACCGTTCTTATTCATCTTGCTTATTTTATAAGTTAAATTATATAACTAACAAACAATGCATGCCTGTTTAGGGGATATTCAAAGATATTTATTTATCTATGCCTCAAAATACACATTATAACACCAATCTGTTTTATAATTAATTTTTCCTCTTATTTAATACAAATATTAATATAGAAGAGATAACACCCATTGCCAGTGCACTCATAATTTGTGGATTATTTTTTTGTGCAATTCCAATTATCATGTCACCAATCATCATTACTAAAAAGAAAACGTAGGCAGCAGTAAGCATCGGCACGGA
>JBKJUT010000117.1:0-10215 GCA_046590515.1 Ferruginibacter sp. | reverse complement strand
GAAGAAACCGGTTGAGTGGCTGGTGCGTTTACTTCGGCCTGTGGCTTCATAATCTGCTGCGGCTTATCCTTCAGCAATCCCTTGTCTACGGCTTCACGATACTGGGTATAATTGCCGGGGAAATCACGGATTACACCATCCCCTTCAAATGCAAATAAGTGATCCACCATCCTGTCCATAAAATAACGGTCATGGCTTACTATCAGGATACATCCCGGGTATTCCAGTAAAAATTCCTCCAGTGTTCGCAAGGTCTGTAAATCCAGGTCATTCGTGGGTTCATCCAGCACCAGGAAATTTGGATTCAGGAAGAGGATACTCATTAAATGCAATCTTCTTTTTTCACCACCACTTAATTTACTTAAAAGAGTGAATTGCTGTTCCGCAGTAAATCCAAATTTTTCCATAAACTGGCTGGCGGAAATTTTACTGCCATCGTTCAGCGGGAAAAATTCTGCCATACTTTTTACATATTCAATGGCACGTTTGTCTTCTTTATACTGCAGGCCATCCTGGCTGAAGTTGCCGAATACTACGGTATCGCCATGGTTGATCTTGCCACTGTCTGGCGCTTCCAGTTGCAGGGCTATTTTAAGAAATGTAGATTTGCCCACCCCGTTCTTCCCTACTACACCAATACGTTCTCCTTTTTTAAATGTGTAATCAAAGCCTTTCATTATTACCAGGTCGCCATAACTTTTATTGACCTTTTTTAGCTCCAGGATTTTTCCTCCCAGGCGTGTCATTTTAACCTGCAGGCTCACTTCAGCCACTTCTTTCTGCAGTTTTACCCGGTCTTCCACTTCTGTAAAAGCATCCTGGCGGCTCTTGCTTTTAGTAGTACGGGCCTTGGGCTGCTTGCGCATCCACTCCAGTTCTTTGCGGAATATGTTCTTGTCTTTTTGTAATTCACTTTGCTGTACTTCCAGGCGGAGACTTTTTTGTTCCAGGAAATAGTCATAATCCCCCCGGTACACAAAAACCTTTTCATCATCAATTTCTATGATCTCGTTGCAAACGGCATCTAAAAAATAACGGTCGTGGGTAACAAGTAATAAGGTAATCTTTTTTGCTCCCAGGTACTCTTCCAGCCACTCGATCATCGATACATCCAGGTGGTTGGTAGGTTCATCCATGATCAGCAGGCAGCGGCCTTCATGCAGGTCGGCTTCTATCAGGGCCTGTGCGAGGGCAACTCTTTTTTTCTGTCCACCACTCAGGTTACCCACCTTTTCATTCAGGTGATGCAGGTTTAGTTTTCCGAGGATCTGCTGCAGGTCACTTTCGAAATTCCAGGCATTAAGGTCATCCAGTTTGGCCATAAGGTCACCCAGTTTATCATGGTCATCTTCTCCATTCTCCAGGAACTGTTCATATTCTTTTACTACCCTTACTACGGGGTTGTCTAAACGCAGTACATTATCCCAGATTGTCATGCCTGGGTCGAAATCATTATCCTGCTGCAGCATAACTGTTTTGATCTCTTTGTTTACCCATACAATTCCCGAGTCAGCCGTTTCCAGTCCGGCAATAATTTTCATAAGGGTGCTTTTTCCGCTGCCATTGCGGGCAACCAGGGCAATTTTATCGCCTTCCTCTATGTTTAAGGTGATGTTTTTAAAGAGGGTTCTTATACCAAAAGACTTACTTAAATTCTCTACTGAAGCATAATGCATAAATACAAAGATACGCAGAAGCCCAGTGGTACACTTGCAGGCTTTCTGCCAAATACCATATTTTTACGGAACAGATTGAATGGAAAAATTTACTCACCACGAAACAGCAGTCATCGACCCCGGGGCCACCATTGGGGTTAAAACCCATATCTGGCATTTCTGTCATATCATGCCTGGCGCAGTTATCGGGAGAGCGTGCAACCTGGGCCAGAACGTATTTATAGATAATAATGTAACTATTGGCGACCGGGTTAAAATCCAGAACCATGTGTCTGTGTATAATGGAGTAGTGTTGGAAGATGAAGTATTTGTGGGGCCATCAGTGGTATTCACAAACGTGGTTAATCCACGCAGCGCCATTGACCGCAAATCGGAATTTAAACCAACCATTGTTAGAAAAGGAGCGACGCTTGGGGCCAACGCCACCATTCTTTGTGGAATAGAAATAGGTGAGTATGCTATGATAGGTGCCGGTGCCCTGGTAACAAAAAATGTAGCCCCTTATGCTGTTATGAAAGGCAACCCGGCCAGGCAAAGCGGCTGGATGAGCCAGGCGGGGGCCCGGCTCGATTTTACAAACAGCGAAACGGCTTCCTGCGCTGTATCCAGGAAAATTTACCGGCTCTCCCATGGCCGTGTATTACCAGTAAATTAATACATGTCATTAATCAGATCAATACGATCCGGACTGGTAAAATATAACCGGTACCTGCTGGGCAAAAAATATATGCGCATATTTGCGGGTGTGCTTAAAGGTTATTGGTGGAGTACTTCCGTAAATTATGATTACCTGACAGGTACCTATGAAGATCCAGCAGTAATAGATAAATTCTGTTCATGGATGAAACCAGGTACCGTTTTCTATGACCTGGGAGCACATGTGGGATATTATTCCATACTGGCGGCCCAAACCCTTACTACGGGGGAGGTTCATAGTTTTGAACCCGTGCCGGCCAATCGTGAATTATTTATGAATCACCTGCGGCTGAATGCATCCCTCTTTAACAGTGACTGCATACACCTACATGCCCTGGCGGTTACCGCGGGCGACACAGAAGTGGAATTTACCACCGACACCGGTACAGAAGGAAATACGTATATAAAAAATTCTGCCCGTTTTGCGGCTGCCCGTAGCCGTATGGTAATGCCGGCGATTTCTGTTGACCAGTTTGTAAGAGCGGGCAATAAAGCCCCGGCCATTATGAAAATTGATGTGGAAGGAGCAGAACTGGAGGTGCTGAAGGGAGCCCTGGAAACAATAAAAGATTACCGTCCTTTTATAATGTTAGCTACCCACGATTGCCATGTGCCGGGGATCAAAGACCAGTGCCTGCAATTACTCCATTCACTGGATTATGTAACCAGGCATACCGGCTATTTCAATAAAGGCAAAGCCGGTCTCGATGATTATATAGCTATTCCCGGATCTACAGACGTGAAATGAACTTGAATACAGGATGAGGTCTCTCAGCTACGCAAATAAATTATACAAACAGGAAAGGGTTGCATAATTGTAAGAATTTGGTTCATGGTGCCCGAACCTTTAGGTTTGCAAAGTGGCTGAACCCCTTGCAAAGCGTATTAATGTATTGATCATCACACCCACCCTTGAATGTGGTGGGGCGGAGCGTTTTGTATCTATCCTGTGCAATAATATAGATACTTCACTCTACCGGGTTACGCTTGTAGTAATTGATAATTCCCGGCCGTTTTTTAAAATAACAAACGACGCAGTTACTGTTATTGATCTTGGTAAAAAACGAGTCAGCCGCTCATTTTACAAGTTAGCCCGTGTTATAAAAAAGGAAAAGCCAGACATTGTTTTCAGCACTGCCAATCACCTGAACCTGTTCGTCGCCATTTTTAAATTCCTTTTTTCAAAAAAGATAATATGGATAGCCCGGGAAACCAGTGTAGCCAGTATCAATATACAGCATGCCCGCCATCCTGTGCTGTACCGTTTCTTATTAAAAAAATTCTATCGCCGGCTCGATCATATCATCTGCCAGTCTGCTTTTATGCAGCAGGACCTGGTCCAGCATTTTCATGTGTCCATCTCCCAAACCAGTGTTATTAAAAATGCGGTAACCCCACAGACTTATTATGAGGGACCAATAGAACATCAGCTATACCTTACTGTGGCACGCTTATCTCCTGAAAAAGGAATAGCCAGGATATTACAAGTGTTATCCACTTTAAAGTTTCCCTTCAATTATTATGTGATCGGTGATGGGCAACAGTCAAAAGAACTGGTAACCCTGGTGAAAGAACTCGATATTCCCGGGGTGCATTTCCTTGATGAATGCGCCCAACCTTTCCATGGTTTTGAGCAAGCCGGTTTATTTTTGATGGGTTCATATTATGAAGGTTTCCCTAATGCAGTATTGGAAGCGAACGCAATAGGGATACCGGTTGTAGCCTGGAAGGCCCCGGGCGGAATTACCGACATCATTACCGATGAATTCAATGGATTTATAGCAAAGGATGAAGATGATTTCAGGAATGCCATCATTCGGGCAGGTCAATTTCCTTTTAACCGCAGCGCCATCAGTGCGCATACCCTTAGCGAATATAGTTTGCCGAATATGATCACTTCCATTCAATCACTACTGGTTGATTTATACACGTTAAAGAAAAAATGATGGATATTTGCCGTTTGAATGTTGATCAATAGGTGTAAATGAAACCCAGGCTTTTAGTTTTTATAAATACATTACAAACCGGTGGATCCGAAAGGGTGGTGTCTTTGTTATTGCAGAACCTCTACAATGATTTTGATATTCACCTCGCCATGTATACCAATATTATAGAATACGAAATACCGAAGGAGATCAAGATCCTTGATCTGAAACAACCATTGAATGAAAGTAAGCTGAAGCTGTTTTTAAAAGCACCTTCACTGGCAAAAAAAATTACCGAATACAGCCGTAAGCATGATATCCGTACTTCTGTGGCTTTCCTGTACCGCCCCTGTTACATTAATTCATTGATGAAAACCCGGTTTGGGTATAAAGGTTTTGTGATCATGTGCGAAAGAACGCACCAATCTGCCATATTGCAGGGCTATTCCTGGTTTTTAAGGTTGATGACCCGGATGATCATCAGGTTTGCTTACCAGAATGCTGACCTGGTGCTTACCAATTCCTACGTCATGCAGGAAGACCTGGTGAGAAATCTCGACATTAAATCACCTACCCGTGTGATTTATAATCCCGTTGATATCGATTTTATTAAAAAACAAAGCCTGGAAGAGCCGGCATTTACATTTGATCCCGGCACCTTTTACTTTATTTCAGTAGGAGGGTTCAGGAAAGAAAAAAATCACCAGTTACTAATAGAAGCATTTTTCATACTGCGAAAACTGCCTTGTAAATTGGTTATCGTAGGCGGGGGAGCAGAGGAAGAGAATTGTAAACAAAAAGTGCAGGACCTGGATATTGCAGACAGCGTAATTTTTTGTGGGTTTGATAATAATCCCTTTAAATATGTCAGCCGTAGCCAATGTTTTGTGCTCAGTTCAGATGTGGAGGGCTTTCCTAATGTATTGCTGGAAGCGCTGGCTTGTGAAAAACCGATCATTTCAACTGATTGTACCTCAGGTCCACGGGAATTGCTGGCTCCCAATTCAGATATTCACCATATGGCTGTTAACCATTTTGAAATTGGAGAATATGGTATCCTGACCCCGATTAATGACATAGCTACCCTGGCTGCAGCTATGAAACGGATGTACGAAGACACCCAATTGCGGGAACTTTATACCTCCCGGGCAGGAGAGCGGGCTGCTCAATTTAACGTAAACGAGATAAAGCAATACTTCCACCTGGCATTTTCCGGCAGGTAATCCGCTTTTCCTGGCATTAACCCCCTCCTTTTACAGTGGAAACATGGATCATTTTCATACCTTTGCCTCCCGAAATCGTATCCGGTAAAGGAAAGTGGCGGGCTCTTTGCTTTTCACTTCACCAATAAAATTTAAAGCAGCAAAATATGTCGTTAGACCTAAATGGTAAATCAGTTTTAATAACTGGGGGTACAGGTTCTTTTGGAAAGGAGTTTACCAAAACAATTTTAAACCGGTGGCCGGGTGTAAAGAGGCTGGTAATTTATTCACGCGACGAGCAGAAGCAATACCAGATGGCGCTCGACTTCCCGGAAAGTAAATATGAAGCAATACGTTTCTTTATTGGTGATGTAAGGGATTATGTGCGGTTGAAAAGGGCTTTTGAAGGGATCGACTACGTGATACACGCTGCAGCCATGAAGCATGTACATATTGCGGAGTACAACCCGGATGAGTGTGTGAAGACCAATATCGGCGGTGCTGAAAACGTGATTCGCGCTGCCATGGAAACCAATGTAAGCAAAGTAGTAGCCCTTTCTACCGATAAGGCCTGTGCGCCCATTAACCTGTATGGCGCCACCAAACTGGCTTCAGACAAATTATTTATTGCAGCTAATAACATAAAAGGAAATCGTGATTTAGTGTTTTCCGTGGTACGGTATGGAAATGTAATGGGCTCTAATGGTTCAGTAATTCCATTCTTTATGATGAAGAAAAAAGAAGGTGTGATCCCCATCACTGATCCGAATATGACCCGCTTTAATATTTCGCTGGCAGATGGGGTGCAGATGGTAATGAATGCACTGGAGAATGCCTGGGGCGGGGAGTTATATGTGCCTAAGATTCCTTCTTACAAAATAACAGAAGTGGCAAAAGCTATTGCGCCTGAATGTAAGGTGGAGATCGTTGGAATACGTCCGGGTGAAAAAGTACACGAGGAAATGATCACCAGCTCAGATTCATTTACAACCTATGACTTAGGAGAAACATACGTGATCCTGCCACAGGTGCCGGCCTGGAACCTGGATGATTACATCAAAAAATTTAAAGCAAACAAAGTAGCGGTTGGTTTTAATTACAGTTCAGGGGCCAATTCCGATTGGGTAGATGCAGCGCAGATCAGGGAGCTCATCAGCAAGCATGTAAACCCGGAGTTTGTGGTATAACAAGAAAAAAATGTAGAAAAGACAAGTGGAAATAACAATGAAACATAATCCAATTCCTTACGGCAAGCAGTCTCTAAGCCAGGGAGATATTGAGTCAGTAATCTCTGTGCTTGAAAGCGATTTCTGGACCCAGGGCCCGGTTGTGGCTGAATTTGAAAATGCCTTTGCAGAATACGTAGGCGCCACTTATGGCGTAGCAGTTTCCAACGGAACAGCCGCCTTACATCTCTGCGCCTTGGCACTGGACGTAAACGAAAACAGTCGGGTCATAACTACCCCACTCACCTTCGTGGCCTCGGCCAATTGTATTAAATATTGTGGCGGTGAAGTTTATTTTGCAGACATTGATCCTGGTACATTATTGATGGATATTGAAAAAGTAAAAGGACTAATTGACAGCAAACCAAAAGGATATTTTTCAGGAATTATACCCGTTGATTTTGCCGGCAGCGCAGTAAACCTGGAAGCCTTTCGTAAACTGGCTGATGAACACGGTCTGTGGATCATTGAGGATGCCTGCCATGCACCCGGAGGTTTTTTTACGGACAGCAATAACAAAGAGCAGTGGTGTGGTAACGGCGTGTTTGCTGACCTGGCTATTTTCTCCTTTCACCCGGTAAAGCACATTGCCTGTGGTGAGGGCGGCATGATCACCACCAATGATGAAAAACTATATAAGAAATTATTGCAATTGCGTACACACGGCATCACCAAAGATCCGGAGCAGATGACGCGTAATGACGGGGGCTGGTATTATGAAATGCAGACCCTGGGATACAATTACCGGATACCGGATGTGCTGTGTGCCCTGGGAGTTTCCCAGTTGAGCCGGGCTGAGGAAGGCCTGGCACGCCGCCGCGAAATAGCAGCAAAATACCGCAAGGCTTTTGAAGGCACGGCTATCAGGATGCCCGCAGAAGACCCTGGTCATGCCTACCATCTGTTTATTATCCAGGTAGATGACCGCAAAGGTTTGTACGACCATCTTAAAACCAACAATATTTTTTGCCAGGTGCATTATATACCGGTGCACCTGCAACCATATTACCAGCAACTGGGTCATAAGAAAGGAGATTACCCATTGGTAGAAAAATATTACGAAGAATGTGTAAGCATCCCGATGTTCCCGACACTGACAGTGGAGGAACAGGATTGGGTTATTGAAAAAATACTAAATTTTAGCAAATGATGAAAACAGAACAGGAAAATTTTTGGGGAAAGGAATTCGGAAAAGAATATAGTGACCGTAACTCGTGGCAATCGGATGCCGAGTGGGACCAGTTTTACCTGGATAACTGGGGACACTCTAAAATTGATATTAATAATGCAGTTATGTCGGGGTTGCCCAAAGATGCAAGGATACTGGAAGTAGGTTGCAATATCGGGATGCAGTTACGTGGATTCCAGCGTATGGGATTTACAAACCTGTATGGGGTGGAACTTCAGGCATATGCAGTAGAAAAGGCCAAACAGATAACAGAGAACATCAACATTATCCAGGGTTCAGGTTTTGAATTGCCTTTTAAAGATGGTTTTTTTGACCTCGTGTGCACTAACGGAGTGCTGATCCATATCGCACCAAAAGATCACCAGGCGTTCATGTCAGAAGTATACCGTTGCTCTAAAAAATATATCATGGGCTGGGAGTATTTTGCGCCGGCGGTTACAGATATCAATTACCGGGGTAATACCGGCTTTTTATGGAAAGCAGATTTTGCCGGACTATACCAGGAAAATTTTCCGGGTTTGAAAGTAGAAAGTAAAAAACAATTTCCTTATGTATCGGAAAATGAAAAAGGAAATACGGACGAAATATTTTTGTTAACTAAGTAAGAATTTGAATATGCACATTAGGCATTGTAAAGAATGTTTGTTCCCTGAAACCAAACCGGATCTTTTTTTTAATGAAGATGGTATTTGTACAGCTTGCCAGGCCGCGCACGAGAAGGTAGCAGTGATAGATTGGGCTGCAAAGGAAAAAGAATTTATTGAGATCATCGGTAAGTATAAGAAAAAGGATAATGAAACAGGTTATGATTGCCTTATCCCCGTAAGCGGCGGTAAGGATAGTACCTACCAGTGCTATGTAGCAAAAAAGTTTGGATTGAACCCGCTGGCTGTCTGTTTCGAAACTACTATGGTTACTGACCTTGGTCGTAGAAATATTGATGCTATATCTAAAATGGGAATTGATCTTATCCATTTTAAAAAGAATGCAGAGGTATATAAAAAAATGGTTATAGAATCTTTTATCAGGGTTGGTGATGAAATGTGGCCTAATCATATCGGCATCTTCACCATCCCGGTAATGGTGGCAGTGAAATTTAATATCCCGATTATTCTGTGGGGTGAAAATTCGCAACAGGAATATGGCGGACCGATGGAAGCTTCACGCTCACCAATATTAAACCGCAGGTGGCTGGAAGAATTCGGAGGTTTATTGGGAAACAGGATACAGGATATGATCGGTGTGAGAGGGATTACCACAAAAGAACTTACTCCCTACTTTTATCCTAGTGATGAAGACATAGAAAGAGTAGGTGTGCGGGGTTTATTCCTGGGTCACTTTTTCTTCTGGGATGCAAGGAAGCAATTGGAAGTGATCTTAAAAGAAACAGATTTCGCCATAAAAGAAGATGGTCCGATCGAAGGCACCTATACAAATTATGAGAACCTGGATGAGAAACTTGTGGGACTGCATGATTACCTCAAATATGTGAAATACGGTTTTGGCAGGGCAACTGATCATGTATGTATAGACATCAGGAACAAAAGGCTGACCCGCGAAGAAGGCTTAAAACTGGTAAAGGAATTTGACGGGAAATACCCGCATTACGCAGTTACATCCTTTATCGAATATTCCGGGATGACGATTGAGGAAATAGATAAAGTAATTGATTCGTTTACCAACCCGGTTTTATTTAAACAGGATGACAATGGGAATTTCCTGCGTGATGAGAATAAGAATCTCGTACGGGCATTCGAGATAAATTAATATGGTTGCTGTAATTGACTATGGAATGGGAAATGTGTTGTCGGTGCAAAAAGCACTGAACAAGATTGGTGTGGAAAGTGTTGTCACTTCAGATAAAGCGGAAATCAACTCCTGCAGTCACATCCTGTTACCCGGTGTGGGTTCTTTTAACCGGGCCATGGAAAACCTGCATCACAAAGGGCTGGTAGAAATCCTCAAACAGGAGGTTCATCAAAATAACAAGCCTTTTTTTGGCATTTGCCTGGGCATGCAGTTATTAGCTGCACATGGTCATGAGGACGGAGATACGCCGGGCCTGGGTTTCATTGAAGGTAATGTCAAAGCAATTCCATCTCACCAGCTACCTATCCCGCATATTGGTTGGAATGAAATCTCTATAAAAAAGAACCGCTATTTTGAAAATGTACAGGATCATAATTTTTATTTCGTTCATAGTTATTACCTGGATGCTGCCAATATAGAAGATGTAGCCGCTACCGTAAATTACGGTTGTGAATTAACTGCTGCGGTGCAAAAAGACAATATTTTCGGCAC
>JBKJUT010000013.1:0-6307 GCA_046590515.1 Ferruginibacter sp. | reverse complement strand
GGTACATTTACCTACTAAAATTCCTCACAAAAAACCTCAACTATGAGAAAGATCTTCTTAACAGCTACCTTAGGCGTAGTACTTTTTTCCTGTAAAAAAACGGATGATACTTCCTTCCGTGCCCCAGATCAACTAAAAGCAAATTCTACTACTACTGCAACACCAGTTGCTGTGAGCAGGGAAACTGCCAATCGTGTGGGCGACGGTGGATGTACTCCAGTAACTAAAACAGTCAGCCTTATGGCCGGACAAACAATTAATGCGGGTACAGTAACCGTTACCAATGACGGTACTACCTTGTTTGTAACTTATTCTACCACTAATGGATGGGCTATGTCTGAAGTTCAATTGTATGTGGGAGAACTGGCTAATGCCCCACAGAACAATGGTGGTAACCCTACACCCGGCAGGTTCCCTATTAAGCAAAACTTTAGCCCGTCAGTAACCACCGCCACTTACTCAATGCCGTTGAGTGGATTACCGGATTGTTTTGTTGTAGCTGCTCATTGCGTAGTTAAAACTTCAACAGGTGGATCTGGCTCTACCCAAACCGGATGGGGACAGGGAACCCAATTCGGTGGAAATAACTGGGGTATGTATTTCGATTATTGCCAGGTTGAATGTCTATAATCAGTACATCCCACACCTAAGAATAAAAAAATCTTAATAAAAATTGTAATAGCCGCCACGCGCGGCTATTTTTTTTACGACTACTTATGTCTAACTATGATTATCATGACTAATTAGCAAGGGTATACGAATTACATAGCAAAAGCTGTTTTGAGTATAGTTTCAAGAAGAAATCCCCGCAAATTGCACTACTTTTGCAGCCTTAAAAGCGAAGCACCAGTTCATGAAGAATATCAGAAATTTTTGCATAATTGCGCATATTGACCACGGGAAAAGCACCTTAGCAGATCGTTTGCTGGAATTTACCAATACGATTGGCGAACGTGATATGCAGGCACAGGTTCTGGATGATATGGACCTGGAAAGAGAAAAGGGAATCACTATTAAAAGCCATGCCATTCAAATCAATTTTCCTTACAAAGGAGAGCAGTATGTTTTAAATTTAATAGATACTCCCGGTCACGTAGATTTTAGTTACGAAGTCAGCCGCGCATTGGCAGCATGCGAAGGCGCCCTTCTACTGGTGGATGCTTCTCAAGGTATCCAGGCGCAGACTATCAGCAACTTATACCTTGCAATTGACAATAACCTTGAGATTATCCCGGTTATTAATAAAATTGATATGGACGGGGCTATGATTCCCGAGGTGAAGGACCAGATCATAGAACTGATTGGTTGTAAAGAGGAAGATATTTTACTGGCGAGTGGAAAAAGCGGGATAGGCATTGAAGAGATCCTGGCTGCAATTATAGAACGCATTCCTGCACCGAAAGGTGATCCTGCAGCTCCATTACAGGCACTTATTTTTGATAGTGTGTATAATTCCTTTCGGGGGATTATAGTTTATTACCGGGTTTTCAATGGTACATTAAAGAAAAATGACAAGATCAAATTTTCAAATACAGGACTTGAATACGGGGCGGATGAAGTTGGAGTACTAAAATTCGGACTTTCTCCAACCAAAGAAGTAGCAGCTGGTGATGTGGGCTATATCATTACAGGAATAAAAGTGGCTAAGGAAGTGAAAGTAGGAGATACCATCACTACTACTGTGAATCCCTCTCTGGAAGCCATTAAAGGTTTTGAAGATGTGAAACCTATGGTATTCGCAGGTATCTTCCCGGTAGAAACTGATGCTTTCGAGGAGTTGAGAGACTGCATGGAGAAACTGCAGTTAAATGATGCTTCCCTTACTTATGAGCTGGAAACTTCGCAGGCATTAGGTTTTGGTTTTCGTTGCGGTTTCCTGGGAATGCTTCATATGGAGATTATCCAGGAACGCCTGGAGAGAGAATTTAACCAGACAGTTATCACTACAGTTCCTAACGTAAGTTTCATAGCAACTACCTCAAGGGGAGAGGTGGTAAAAGTTAATAACCCTACAGAAATGCCTGATCCTACCAGGCTGGATAAAATCGAAGAGCCGTTTATAAGGGCTCAAATGATCACCAAGCCGGAATATATCGGCAACATTATGACGTTGTGCATACAAAAAAGAGGAGTACTGATCAACCAGGGATACCTTACTCCCACGAGAGTTGAATTGACTTTTGATATGCCGCTTACAGAGATCGTGTTTGACTTTTATGATAAATTAAAAAGTATGACCCGCGGTTATGCTTCCTTTGATTACCATCCTATAGAATACAGGGTAAGTGATATTGTGAAGATGGATATTTTACTGAACAACGAAAAAGTAGATGCACTAAGTGCCTTAATACACCGGGGACGGGCACACGAATTTGGGCGTAAGCTTTGCGAAAAACTAAAGGAACTATTGCCAAAGCAGCAGTTCCAGATTGCCATACAGGCCGCTATTGGTGCTAAGATCGTAGCCAGGGAAAATATCTCTGCCATGCGTAAAGATGTTACCGCCAAATGTTATGGTGGTGATATCAGCCGCAAAAGGAAGTTACTGGAGAAACAGAAAGAAGGTAAAAAGCGGATGAAACAGATCGGGAATGTAGAAGTTCCCCAGGAAGCTTTCCTGGCTGTTTTAAAATTAAATGATTAATTATTCTTTCCGGGGCTTCCTGCTTTTTTTTGGGGTAACTGACTCAGGTGCTTCGTAACCTGCCAGCTTTGTTTCATCAATATTACCATTGGCATCCCGGATGAGGGAAGGAGTAGGCGGGGCATTCTCAGGGGTTACCAGGTTAAAGACTTTGGTTATGTAATTCCATTTGCCGTTCTGCCATTTAAAACCTTCATAATCTCCATCAGGTATCAATGTAAATTTCTTTTTGGGCTCATTGGATTCTGAGATAAGGTGTTCCATGATGATCATGTTCAGGTCTTCATCGTAGGTCAAACGCGGGCCGGCGCCTCTTTTATATTCAAGTACATACCTGGCCAATGTCCGGCCGGTTTTGTTGGTATCAGGCACATTAAAATAATTGCCGCCAAATACCGGCAGGCCGTCTTTAAAATTTAATACCTCGATAATTTTCCTGTTGGAACGTATGTTGTTCTCATCATATCCCAGCAGGGTATACGAAGCCAGGTTGAGATATTTATTCATCACAATTTTGTAATAAACCGCACCTATCCAGTTATAGTTGTTTACTACCGTATCCCCGATGTTACGGGTTACATCTGATTTATCTATGAGTGGGAACAATTTGAGGGCACCATCCTTTGTTTTCATCTGGATGGCCCCATGTTGCCGCACCACATTTTCGTTTACCACCATCTGCCAGGTGAATATCCGGAAAGTACTGTCAGGCGAATATAAGCGCGATATTGATTGAAGTGAATCAAAACGGTAATCGAATGAGAAGGGCATTTTTAAGGACCGGACAAAAGCTTTTGTAAACAGGCTATCAGACTTTAACCTGTCAGCAGGGTTGATGTTCGTGATGATACCTTCAGAGTAAAATTTAAGGCTGTCTTCTTTTACCGCCAGGGTTTTCCTGTCCAGGTTTGTCAATTGGGCTTTTAAATTTCCCTGCACAACAAGGCCTGCACATAATATCAAAATCCATTTCATATTTAAATTTAATCAATCCGGCCTTTACAGGAAATTTATGTGGTAGCAAACAGAAAATTTAACGTAAACTTACCTATGCACGGGCGTTTCAGCGGCTTTATTGTTAATGGCATTGGCAAAGTCAAGCAAGGAAGGAAAAGTAAAATCTATCGCCGGATCGTCAAGTGAAACTTCGGGCCGGGTTGTTGGCAGAAATACGGTAACGGCGCCCAGGTTACGGCCAAAGTGCATATCACTTAATGTATTTCCAACCATGATACAACGTTTTAAATCAATATCAGGAAATTCACGCGCAGCCTCAAGCCCCATACCCGGGTTTGGTTTTCGGAAAGGATTGTCGTTATCAAGTTCACTGCAATAATAAATGGCATCGAGGTGGCCACCTGCCTGCACAATAGCTTCCAGCATATTCGCATGAATGGTATGAAGGTCATCCAGTTTGGTAAGTCCCTTGCCTACACCCCGTTGATTAGTGATCACCAACACCCGGTTAAAGATGCCGGTAAAGATTTTAATGGCTTCAGTAACGCCATCGTAGAAACGAAACTCTTCCCAGGTATGAATATAATCCTCATGTTTTTCATGATTAATAACCCCGTCCCGGTCAAGGAAAAGGGTCCAGCTTTTATCTATTCCAGGTAATTGATCGCTCATATGCTGTGTTTATATTTCACCGGCCAGTTCCCGGTTCGCGCGTTGAAAATCTTCGGGAATACCAATATCAATAAAATATTCATCCTGTATAATACCGGTTATTCGTTGCCGGTAAAAGAATTTTTCCAGGTAATCCTTTTCAAATGAAAATACTTCAGGAAATCCTAATTCCAGAAAGGCTGGAACTTTTATAAGATAAATACCACCATTAATAAGTCCGGAAGCATAATGTTTTTTCTCTTGAAAAGCAGATATAAACCCATTCCCGTCAACCTGGACTACCCCATAACGGTCGAAATCATTCATCGGCTTTAAGGCAATTGTACATGTGGCGTGTACCCTTTGGTGATAGGCCGCCATCATATTCAATGAAGCTTTAAATAAAGTATCCCCGTTTACTATAAATACTTCCTCGCCGGAAACTGCCCGGCATGCCAGTTGAATGGCGCCACCCGTACCCAGTGGCTTATCTTCCAGCACTGTTTTTACATCCAGTTCCGGAAAGTCAGCAGCAAGATATTCTTCAATCACCTCATGCCTGTAGCCCAGGGAGAATGTGAATTTTTTTATGCCTTGAAGCTGCAGGTAATTGATCACATGAAAAATAAATGGATGACCCGCCACCGGTGCCATGCATTTAGGAAGTTCAGGTACTGCTTCCCGTAACCGGGTTCCTAAACCCCCGGCAAGAATAATACATTCATCTGGGAACATCAGGTTGGTTTTATTTCATGCCTAACTCCAAAATATTGTTCTTCTACAAGCTGACAAATGATATGCCCCAGTAAAATATGGCTTTCCTGGATGCGTGGTGTATCGGTAGACGGCACATTAAGCAGGTGATCACACAGGTCCTTCATCTTACCTCCAGTAGTACCGGTGAGTCCGATTGTTACCATCTCTTTTTCCCGTGCCATTTCAAATGCTTTGACAATGTTAATACTGTTACCGGAAGTACTAAGGCCAAATAATATATCTCCTTTATTTCCGATACCCTTTATCATCCTTGAGTAAATAACGTCGTAACTATAATCATTAGCCACTGCAGTAATGTAAGAAGTATTTACATGAAGTGCCTCAGCCGGAAGGGCATCACGATCGGTATAGAACCTGCCACTGAATTCTGCAGCCAGGTGTTGAGCGTCGGCTGCACTCCCACCATTTCCACAAAACAAAACCTTGTTCCCGTTTTTGAAAGCTGATACAATGGCTGTAATACTTGCAGCTAAAGTATCCAGGATCCGGGCATCCTTAAGTAAATCTTCTTTTACCTGGATGGAAGCACGTACCAGGGTTGATATTTGTTCATTCATGAGGCAAAGATATGTATCATAAGATAACAGTTACAATAGTGACAGGGGAGTACTAGACACACCAGGTTGTCAGCCCGTATTTTGTAAAAGAATATTTCTTTATCTCACCTCCAAAGCCAGTAAGAACTTTACTGACAGCGAATCTTGAATTGCCAGGACAATAAAAGATCATAAATCCACCACCTCCCGCGCCGCTGATTTTACCACCGGTGGCGCCGGCTTGCCGGGCTGCTTCATATACCCGTTCTATTTCAGAATTGCTGATGTTGGCAGCCATGTTTCTTTTCTGCCGGAAGCCGTAATCGAGTATCTCACCGAATTCGTTCAGCTTTCCTTTCAGCAATGCCTCTTTCATTCTCCTGGCCTGCTCTTTCAATTGGTGCATCGCCTCAATACTCTTTTCGTTCTTGTTATTTACATTTTTCACCTGCTCCTTTATAATGGCAGCACTTTCGCGTGAGGTAGAAGTAAAGTAAAGTACCAGGTTATTTTCCAGTTCATGCATGTATTGCGGGCGGATGCGTAACGGGTTTACGATTACCTTATCATCATTATAAAATTCCATAAAATTTACGCCGCCAAACATGGCCGCATATTGATCCTGGCGTCCACCGGCCAGCTTTAGATCATTTCTCTCAATATCAAATGCATAATGTGCAATATCATAATCTCCCAGCGGCAACTTCATCATTTCAACAAAAGCACCGATAATGGCTACTAC
>JBKJUT010000037.1:0-12807 GCA_046590515.1 Ferruginibacter sp. | reverse complement strand
GGCCTTCACACCCATTCGGTGGCGTTCAGGTATTATATATCGGGGATCTATACCAGTTGCCTCCCGTTGTTAAAAACGAGGAATGGCAAATGCTGAGCAGTTATTATGCGGGTCCGTTTTTTTTCAACAGCCATATAATTTCCCGCCAGCCCCCGGTGTGTATTGAATTGGAAAAAGTGTATCGCCAACGCGATGAAAATTTTATTTCCCTGTTAAATAAAGTACGCAACAACGAAATGGATGAGGATGGATATTCTTTATTGCATAGCCGCTATCAGCCAGGTTACAATCCGTTAAAAGATGAAAGGGTTATTACACTCACCACCCACAATGCCAAAGCTGATACTATAAATACCGCAGCCCTGGAAGTGTTAAATGGAAAGTCGCGGCAATTTACTGCCAGTATTGAAGGTGTTTTCCCGGAAGGCGCATTCCCGGCCGACGAAATATTACATCTTAAAATTGGAGCACAGGTAATGTTCATTAAAAATGATACAGAAAAGATCAGGCGGTATTATAATGGCAAGATCGGGGTGGTGCAACAGATTGATGAGGATAAAATTTGGGTAGAGTGTAATACAGATGGTTATCAACTCATAGAATTAAAAAAAGAAACCTGGCGGAATATCCGGTATACACTTAATAAAAAATCCGGTCGGGTTGAGGAAGAAGAGTTAGGCGCCTTTATACAATACCCGCTTCGGTTGGCGTGGGCAATTACTATACATAAAAGCCAGGGCCTCACTTTTGAAAAGGCCATCATAGATGCCGGCAGTTCTTTTTCACCCGGACAGGTATATGTGGCACTCAGCCGGTGCACATCCCTGGATGGATTGCACCTGGTTAGCAAAGTCTCCCCGCATAATCTTCAAAGTGACCCACGGATAGTTTCCTTTTCTCAAAACCGGCAGGATCCCCGGCAAGGCGCAGGTTTGCTGGAAGATAGTGCGTTAGCCTATGAAAAATCCCTTGCCCGATCTGTTTTTGATTTCAGTGACACAGACGAGAATTTCCTGGCTTACAAAGAATGGTTATTAACAGCAAATTTCAACTATATGGAAGCATGGCTGACTGCATTTGACCAGTCTTGGTATGCCATTCTTGGACCGGCAAGCCGCTTCCAGCGCCAGTTAGAAGAACTCTGGCTTCAGCCAGACAGCCAACTGAAGGTGAATGAAAGAATCATTGCAGCCAGCCAGTATTTTGAGAAATGCCTGGAATCTTTATTAAAACTGATACTTGAAAACCCGGCACAGACAGATAATACCCAATTGGCAAGAGAGCAGGATGAAAAATTACAGCTTTTGTATGATGACACCAGGCGTAAACTTCATTATATACAGGGTTGTACGGAAGGGTTTTCCATGCAGGAATACCAAAAGAGAAAAACCGGATTCACACGCAAATTAATTTCACAAAGTTCCTATGCAGGTAAATCCACATTTATTCCTACAGACATACTTCACCCTGAATTATACGTATTACTGAAAAGTAAACGCGACGAACTTTGCCACAAACTGCAGTTGCCGGTTTACATGGTGTGCAGTTCCACATCAATTGAGCAGATGACACATTCCCTGCCGCAAACTCCCCTTGCCCTGGGCACCATTCCTGGATTTGGAAAAGTAAAAGTGAATCAATACGGCAAACAGTTTACCGATATTATAAAAGCTTATTGTGAAGAAAGAAACCTGGAACCGGTCGCAGAAATTGTGGTGGTGCCTAAAAAAAAGGTATTGAAAAAAGCAAAGCTGCCCACAAAGTCTGTGAGTTATGAAATGTTTACCAGTGGAAAAAGTGTGACCGAAATTGCGGCTACCCGTCAACTCACATCTACTACTGTGGAAGGACATCTCGCACATTATATACAGGATGGTACCTTATCTGTACGCGCACTTGTATCGCATGAAAAATTAAAGGAAATGGTCGCGGCTAAATTAACAGCGGGAAGCAGTTCGATTACTGATCTGAAAAAATTATTGCCAGACATAAGTTATGGAGAACTGCGGTTGTTTTTAGCCGGGGAAAAATTTAAAGAATCAAAGTCAGGTTAACGGCCAAAGTCATCCTGTAAACGTACAATATCATTTTCGTCGCTGGGCAAAGATGGATCCGTATGTTTCCAGATTTCTGCAATAACTCCCCATTCATTAAGCCCTACCAGGCGGTGCCGCTCTCCTTTTTGTAATTCTATTATCTCACCGGGTTGTAATATTTTCAACTCCTGTTCTTCATCAGTATGGCTCGTTACCACTCCGGCCTGGCCGGCAACCAGTTTCCATATTTCTGCACGCCGGTGGTGATATTGCCAGCTTAAGCGCTTGCCGGGTGCTACCAATAATAATTTCGGACTGAGTTTGCCGGTTCCCGGGGCGGCCACAGAAAGCCCGGGAAAAAACAAACCTATAAAAGAATCTATGTCCTGCTCATCAAGCACCATGAACCCTCCCCAGGGCCGGGATATTTCTATATAACTAATGCGGATAGACGAAGATACCTGCTCCTGGACCGATATAAATATTTCCTCCACACTGCAATTGGCCGGAAGGCTGAGTTGATTCATAAAATAAAAATAAGGAAAAAAAATTTCGCAGATTTTTGTCAGCGTGTCACCGACCCATAAACACCATCAGTATCTGGACATCGCTCGGGTTTACACCAGAGATCCGGGAAGCCTGTCCCAATGTACGGGGTTGAATCCGGGTAAACTTCTGCCGGGCTTCATTACTGAGGGAAGAAAGTTTATCGTAATTAAAGTTTTCAGGAATAGACAGGTTTTCCAACTGGCTCATTTTATCTACCAGTTCCTTTTCTTTCAGGATATAAGTATTGTATTTTAATTGAATCTCTGCCTGCTCCAATACATCACTGCTGTATTTTTCCTTCATGTATTGCAGGGCCGGGATATGATCCAGCAACATTTTTAAATCTACATTCGGGCGCAATAACAATTGCCCGACCTTTTGACGCGCTACTAACGGTGCTGAACAAACGCTTTCAAGGTAGTCATTAACATCTGCCGGCTCAGTGCTGGCTTCCTGCAATAACCGGGTTACTTCTTCTACCCCTTGTTTTTTCAATACCAGCTTGTCCATTCTTTCCTGTGAAGCCAGGCCCAGTTTATAGCTGATAGCCGTAAGGCGCAGGTCTGCGTTATCCTGGCGTAACAAAGTTCTGAATTCTGCCCGGCTGGTAAACATGCGGTATGGTTCATCTGTGCCTTTATTGATGAGGTCATCTATCAATACCCCGATATAGGCTTCACTGCGTTTTAGAACCAGTGGCGGGTTATGGGTTATTTTCTGATGTGCATTGATGCCAGCCATCAAACCCTGGCAGGCCGCTTCCTCATAACCGGTTGTGCCGTTTATCTGCCCGGCAAAAAACAAATTGCTGATACGTTTAGTTTCCAGGCTGAATTTCAATTGGGTTGGCGGGAAATAATCATATTCAATGGCATAACCCGGCCTGAACATTTTGCATTTTTCAAACCCTGGAACCTGTCTAAGTGCTTGTAACTGAATATCTTCAGATAAAGATGTTGAAAAACCATTCACATAAATCTCAACTGTATTCCAACCTTCGGGTTCCACAAATAGCTGGTGCCGGTCGCGGTCGCCAAACCGGTTAATTTTATCTTCTATACTCGGACAATAACGTGGCCCTGTTCCCTGGATCCTTCCCTGGTACATCGGACTATCTTTAAATCCTGTTTTTAATACTTCGTGAACTTCGGTATTTGTATAGGTAATCCAGCAACTTTTTTGATCCACTGCTTTAAGAGCTGGCTTCTCAAGGAAACTAAAACCGACAATTTCCTCATCTCCTTTTTGTTCTTCCATTTTGGAATAGTCCAGGCTTCGACCGTCAATCCTAGGTGGAGTGCCGGTTTTTAGCCGTGCACTTTCAAACCCGAGCCCAACCAATTGCTCAGTAATTCCTGTTGCTGCCTTTTCAGCCACCCTTCCTCCCCCAAAGTTCTTTTCTCCAATATGAATGACCCCATTTAAAAAGGTACCATTGGTAAGCACCACTGCCTTGGCCTTTATGATATGTCCCAATCCAGTTACTATACCTGTAATTCTATCATTATCAATTACCAAGCTATTCACCATATCCTGGTAAAAATCTACGTTTGGGGTATTTTCAAGCATTTCTCGCCAGGTAGTGGCAAATAACATCCTGTCATTTTGCGCACGCGGGCTCCACATGGCCGGTCCTTTAGACCGGTTCAACATCCTGAACTGGATCATACTTCTATCAGTCACAATGCCACTATACCCACCCAATGCATCAATCTCTTTCACGATCTGACCCTTAGCAATCCCTCCCATAGCTGGATTACAACTCATTTGAGCAATGGTTTGCATGTTCATAGTTACTAATAGCACCTTACTTCCCATATTAGCAGCAGCAGCAGCAGCTTCACAGCCTGCATGCCCCGCCCCCACTACTATTATGTCGTAATTATCAAACATGCCGCAAAGTTAGGAAAAGATAAATTGGGGGTGTTCCACGTGGAACATTATAACATATTACATCCTGCTATGTTTCACGTGGAACATTGAAATACTTGTTTAAATGCTTCTCTTCTAATGATCGCATTATAGTCGTCTCCGTTTTGGATTTATCTCCAAACCCACACAAATGCAGCAGTCCATGAAAGATTACCCGGTGTAATTCAATATTAAAATCCGTATTTAGTTTAATTGAATTATCCCTAACCCTATCTACACTTATATATATGTCTGCATCAAGTGATTCTGCAACTGATAGGTCAAAAGTGATAATATCAGTATAATAATCGTGTGATAGGAATCTCTGGTTAATATCTAATAAGTAATCATCTGAGCAAAAGGTGATACTGATATTACCGGCCTGCTTTTTATACAACCGTAAAAGGTCTGACAAATACTTTTTCAAGTGCCTCCGTTCATTTAACCTGACCTGATTTTGAAAATGGAATGTTATAGCCATGAGAATATCGCATATCGAAATTAAATAAGTTCCGTTTAAGGATAACTTTGCAAAGCATGCAAAAACGTTTATCGGAAGTAAAGCTGGGCAAAACTGTGACTATCACCTCCTTTGAGAACGATGATATCTTTCTTAAACTGATGGAAATGGGCTGTGTTCCCGGCGAAAAAGTTACGGTAGACCAGGTAGCCCCTTTTAAAGATCCAATTTCAATAATGGTGGCCGGTTACCGCCTCAGCCTCCGGTTAAATGAAGCAGAACATATCATTGTGGAAGACATTTAATATCAATGAAGCATATCGGTTTATACTTCGGTTCTTTCAACCCAATTCACACAGGACATTTGATTATTGCAAACCACCTGGTGCAAACTCCAACACTCGATGAAGTCTGGTTTATAGTATCTCCCCAAAACCCTTTTAAGAAAGTTGGTTCGCTTTTGAACGAAAATCACAGGTATTTCCTGGTACAGGAAGCAATCGAAGGTGCTAAAAACCTGAAAGCCAGCAAGGTGGAATTCCAGCTTCCCCGACCTTCTTACACCATAGATACACTCACTTACCTGCAGGAAAAATACCCTTCTTACCAATATCACCTGATAATGGGAAGCGATAGTTTCCAGAATATCTCCAGGTGGAAAAACAGTGAACTGGTACTGACCTATCCAATTATTGTATACCCCCGGCCCGGTTTCGAAATCTCTCTCCCCCCGGGCGGACAGGTAAGTATGGCAGATGCCCCTTTACTTGAAATATCGTCTACCCGTATACGTGAGTATATCCGACAGGGTAAATCTATCCGCTACCTTGTGCCAGACAAGGTTCTGGAAGAAATAGAAAGGAACAACTATTACCGGGAATTAAAAGAGCCATCCCAGGAATAAGCAAAAAATCACGATCACCGGCGCTGGTATTCGGCTATAGCGTAACAGGAAAAACGTACCTCCGATCACCAGGAAATTCAGTAACATTTCTTTATCCGGAATATCCGAACGGATACTGCTTAACAGGTATAGCGCCGCTGCCCACATAAATCCCACGACCACGGCGTTTATCCCTTCCAGTGCCCGGAACACCACTACATATTTCTTTAGGTACTGCCACACGGGAAAAAAGAACAGGACCAATAAGGCACTTGGGAGAAAAATAGCTACGGCACCTAAAAAACATCCAAGGAGCTGCATACTCTTTCCTTCTTTTTTCATAATAATTCCCCCGGTAAAAGAGGCTACCGAAAACACCGGACCAGGTATTGCGCGCACCATCCCATAACCTGTCAGTAATTCATCCTTCTGAACCCGGATGGCATTGGGGTTTTTGTCAATCACTTTTGGAGCTGTCGGACGGGCCACATACTGGTCCAGCATCATAGGCAACAATACATCACCTCCGCCAAAGACAAAGCTGCCGAAGCGGTAAAAATTTTCGAAGAGGTTGAAAGCTTTCCGGTTCTCCCATTGCTGCTTACGGGCCGTTTCACTCAATATACCGGCAATGGCAAATACGATGAGGAATAACCAGATGTTGGTCCACCTGATCTGCCGCGGTTTAATAACTTCTTTTTCAGGAATCCTTTTGTTGCTGAAGTTAGTAGCCACTCCACCCGCAATGATCAGCAAAGGAAAAACCCAGGGTGCCTTAAACAACAGGTAAGTCAATACCATAGAAAACAGCATAAGTACCTGGGTAATAAAATTGCGCACGGAAATAGAAAAGGCAGTGACAGAGGCATAGATCAAGAAACCAATAGCCATGGGCTGAATATACATGAATAGTTTCCGAGTAAAATCCGGAGACCGGGTATAGGCCAGCAGGAAAGATAATGCCCCCATTAAAATACAGGCAGGTAATATCCAGATTATGAGTGTAACTACTGCAAGTGGCACCCCGCCCCGCTTGTAGCCAATTAAAGTGAGGGTTTGTGTGGATGATGCCCCGGGTAAAAGCTGGCAGAAAGAATTGTATTCTACCAGTTCATTCTCGGTAACATCCTTACGTTTATGCACAAACGTTTTTAGCATCATCCCGATGTGTCCCTGCGGACCACCAAAAGCAGTTACACTATGCAGTAAAACAGCTTTTAGAAAAGGTATGTGACGCAACATGGCCATGTTGGTAAATTAAGCCATACCCCGGTATACGGGTAATTTATTTTTTTAAACCGATCTCAATCAATCTTTCATCGAGGTAATCTCCGGCTGAAATATCCTCGTACTGCCTTGGGTGTTTTTCGTCTATACATCCTGGCATGCAGGATAAACTCATTGTGCCTTTTGGATGCAGGAAAAAAGGAATGGAAAAGCGGCTGGTATGCCAGAACTCGCGCGCAGGATTGACCACCCGATGTGTCGTACTCAGTAACCGGTTATTGGTTAACCGCTGTAACATATCTCCCACATTCACTACAATCTGTTCGGGCAGGGAAGTTACAGGCACCCAATCATTATTTTTAGAAAGTATCTCCAGGCCATCGGCCGAAGCACCCACCAATAAAGTGATCAGGTTTATATCCTCATGCTGTTCGGCACGGATGGCGCTTTTGGGTTCATGTGTGATGGGAGGATAATGAATCGCGCGTAAAATAGAATTGCCGTTATGTACAAATTCATAAAAGTAATTCTCATCTAAACCAAGGTACAGGGAAATAGCCTGTAACAAGGCCAGGCCGGAAGTTTCAAAAGCCCGGAATGCTTCTTCAAAGGTGTGATTGAAATCCTTTACCTGGTTAACTTCTACATTGGCCGGGTACATATCTGTCGCAAATTTTTCACTGGATACCTGTCCGTACTGGAAAAATTCTTTAAGGTCAGGTTGTTCACTGCCTTTTGCATGTTCCTTTCCAAAACTGGTATAACCACGCTGGCCTGCCAATTCCGCAATTTCATACTTCTTTTTCTGTTCCAGGGGAAGGGAAAAAAACTGCTGCACCTGGCTGTATAAACCTTCGATAAGTGTATCCGGGATGCCATGATTTTTTACCGCCACAAATCCCACTTCTTCATAAGCCTTGCCCAGGGCCTGTATAAACTCTTTTTTCTTTACAGGATCACCACTTAAAAAATCTGAAAGATCAACTGAAGGTATACCCATGTGTACAATTTAGGCCGCAAAAATAACAAGTATTAGCCAGCCACAGTTCTGTAAATAAAAAAAGAGGTATCAGCTATAAGCCATATTTAGCACTGATGTCTAACATCCTGTCGATCGGAATTTTGGCCGCCAGGCGTATTTCCTCCGGCATATTTATCTCCGGGGTTTCGTATTTCATACACAGGTATAACTTTTCTAATGTATTTAATTTCATATACGGACAATCATTACAGGCACAGGAATTATTCGGTGGCGCAGGAATGAAGGTCTTACCCGGACTCGTCTTTTGCATCTGGTGCAGTATACCGGTCTCTGTAGCCACGATAAATGACCGGGCAGGGTCTTCCTCCGTAAATTTTAAAAGTCCCGTGGTGCTCCCTATATAGTCTGCCAGCTCTAATACCGGTTCTTCACATTCCGGGTGTGCGATCACCTTGGCTTCGGGATGTCGTATTTTTAATTTGGTAATTTTTTCACGGCTGAATATCTCGTGTACGATACACGCTCCGTTCCACAACAGCATGTTACGGCCCGTTTTTTTATTGATGTAGGCACCCAGGTTTTTATCAGGGGCAAAAATGATCGGCTGGTCGGGAGGTAACGATTCTACAATTTTCTGCGCATTGCTTGAGGTACAGATAATATCGCTGAGGGCCTTCATACCTGCGCTGCAGTTGATATAGGTGATTACCAGGTGATCGGGATGTTTGTCTTTAAAAATTTTAAAAAGCGGGGGCGGGGCAGAATCGCTCAAAGAACAACCGGCATTCAGATCGGGTAACAATACTTTTTTGGAAGGATTAAGAATCTTGGCAGTTTCTGCCATAAAATGCACCCCGGCAAACACAATGATATCCGCTTCTGTGCTGGCAGCTCTTTGCGACAGGCCTAAACTATCACCGATATAATCTGCCACATCCTGGATATCCGGCTCCTGGTAATAATGCGCAAGGATGATGGCGTTCTTTTCTTTTTTGAGTTTTTCGATCTCGGCAAACAGGTCCAGCCTCACATCGATGGGCACGTCATAAAACCCTTTTTGCCTGATTTCCTGTTGCACTATTTCATTGTTAATATCTACCATAATATGTATTAATACTATTTATTTATATAATCATCTACTACTATTAGGGGTGTGGATTTGTGGATATCCCGCTAGTAGAAAATTTGTAAAATTAAAAAGATTGATTTGTTCACGCTTATCCACGCCTCATTCACATTTTTATTAATTTCCATATCCTTGTTTACAGCAGGCTGCGCGGCCTTCTTTCATTTTATTATTTGCCCCATTCACAAAGGTGTATAAAACCCACCGGGGAAAACAAAATCCGCATTGCTAAAAATTTTACTGTTAACAGAGTAGGGATAAACTGCCATCTTCTCCCATCCAATTTCATACCCGGTTCAAATTTTATTATTACCCACATTCTTATCCAAAAATTTTCGGAAGCAAAGCCGGGATATCCACAGAAATCCGGTTTATCCAGACAGGTTGTGTTGATATCCGGAATCTGCCTCGGCATCAATAGCATGCAAAAAACCAGAACTTTTTACAGAAACTTACTTCTATATTGGTTTTCCTGTGTTTTCCACAATTTGTTGATATCCATTTTTCCCCTATTTTTGCCCTCCAAAAATCTAACTAATCAGAACATGCAAATTATTCAGACTATTCGTGACAAGGGTGCAGCAATTGTAATTGCAGTGATCGCACTGAGTTTAATAGGATTCATATTGATGGATGCTAAACAAGGTGGTGGCAGTATGTTCGGCTCCATGTCTACCAATGTAGGTAAAGTTAATGGAGAAGTGATAGAGGTAAGCGATTTTAATAACCGGGTTAATATGGTACAGGCGCAGGAAGAACGCAGTGGCCAGCGCGGAGGCAGCGGACGTATATACCAGATCCGTGAGCAGATGTGGAACCAGCTCGTAGCCGAAAAAATATTTTTTAATGAAACCGGTAAACTGGGAATTGAATTGAGTTCAAAAGAACTGTCTGGTATATTATTAAGCAATGACCCCAGCAATCCTTTCATGCAGGAACAAACTCTCCTGGATCCGCAGGGCCGGCTGGATATAGCCAAGGCACAAAAAGCTATTTCGGAAGATATTAAAAAAGCCAAAGGTGAGCAACGTATGATGGTAGATAACCAGATCATCAATCCTTTAAAATTATCAACTGCAGTAACCAAGTACAGCGGTTTATTAAATGCAAGCGCTTACTACCCCGCCTGGATGCAGAAAAAAGATATGGATGAAGCAAAAAACTTTGCCACCATTTCTTATGTAACTGTGCCTTTTTCTGAAATATCTGACAGTGCCGTTAGTGTGAGTGATGCCGACATAGATGCCTATGTGAAGAAAAACAAAGACCTGTTTAAGCAGGAAGCCGGCAGGATGATTTCTTATGTTACCTTCAGCCAGTTGCCGAATAAAGAAGACAGCAACAGGACCAGGCTGATGATTGAAGATCTGAAAGCTCCTTTTGCAGCAGATACCAACGCCAAAATGTTCGTAGCCCGTAATGCTTCGGCCATAGATTTTGATGACCGTTTTCAATCAAAATCAAAATACACCACCCCATACATTGATTCAATAATTTCTGCCCCGGCAGGCACAGTATACGGCCCATACATAGATGGTAAGAATTCGGTGTTGGCAAAGGTGGTGGGTACACGCAGTTTACCCGACAGTGCAAGTGCACGTCATATTCTTATCCAGACTTACGACCCACAGGCGAAAGTGCAGAAAATGCCGGACAGCACTGCAAAGCGTTTGGCAGACAGTATCCTGGTGGCGGTAAACAATGGTGCCGATTTTGCTGCGCTGGCCCAGAAATATTCTGATGACCCCGGTAGTAAAATCAAGGGCGGAGAATTATCCACCTTTGCATACGATGCCATGGTTCCCGAATTTGCGGAATATTCTTTTACACAACCTGTAGGTTCAAAAGGAGTAGTAAAAACAGTGTATGGTTACCACGTAATAAATGTGTTGAAGCAAAAAGACCAGAAGCCGGCATATAAAATTGCGTTCCTGGCAAAGGCTATAGATCCAAGTGATGCAACTATCAACCATGCCAGCCTGCAGGCCACGAAAGCTTCTGCAGAAAAGGATGCTAAAAGCCTGGCTGCCTATGCCGCCAAAAACGGTTACAGCCTGACCCAGAACCCTACCGTAATTAAAGAAAATGATTTTTCTGTGGGCGCATTGCAGGATGCACGTTCCCTGGTACGTTGGACATTTGAAGCGAAGAAGGGAGATGTAAGTGATGTGTTTAATATCGGCGACCAGTTTGTGGTGGCAACCGTAGATAAGGTTTTTAAAGAAGGGGTACAGGATGCAGCTACAGCCCGCCCGGGTGCGGAAGTAATTGTTCGCAAACAAAAGAAAGCGGCGATCATCATAAAAAAAATCGGCGAGAATCCAACCCTGGAAGCTACCGCTGCAGCATACAACAGGCAGGTAACAGAGGCAGGTGCAGATTCATCCATCACAATGGCCAGCCAGATTATAAATGGCCTGGGTGTAGAACCAAAAGTAATCGGTGCTTCATTTAATAAGGCATACCAGGCAAAACCTTCACCAGCTTTTGAAGGAACAAACGGGGTGTATGTATTAAAAGTTACAAGCATCCAGCGCAAGCCGGAAGATAATCCTGAAGTAGCTGCACAGCAGGCTGCCTCTAAATTGGCTAACCTGAGAAGCCAGACCAATAACTGGTACGAAGGATTGAAGTCACAGGCAGATATCAAAGACAAGCGAAGCACTCATTTTTAATAGCACTATAACGTATTTTTGTGCAGAAATGTTATTGACACGTCATTGGCTCAATGCAGGCCATTTCTTGATAACTTTGAGATAATGGTTAAAAGAATTTATATCGACACTTCAGTTGTTGGTGGGCAGTTTGATAAATAATTTTCGACTGACACTATACCATTTTTTGAAGCTGTTACTGATGGACAGTTTGTCATTATTGTTTCAGACCTGTTACAGGCTGAGTTGTTAAGAGCCCCACTGCAGGTGAAGGACTTTTTGGCGTCACTTCCTATTGCGCAAATCGAAAATATTAGACTTACACCTAAAGCAGCAGAACTTGCAGGTGAGTATATAAAAGCAAAAGTAGTCGGACAAACAAGCCGGGCTGACTGCCAGCATATTGCTATGGCAACACTTACTAAAGCAGATGTTTTAGTAAGTTGGAACTTTAAGCACATTGTAAATCTTGACAAAATAAGAGGTTACAATGGCATAAACTACCAATTAGGACACAGCATGATTGAAATCAGGACACCAAAAGAAATTATCAGCTATGACGACTCAAACTCATAATACGCAAGAAGGTATAGTTAAGGATTTACGCAAAATCCGTGACGCAATCAACCTGGAAATTAAAGACATGACTTTTTTAGAAGAACGGGCATACCTGGACAAGCTACTTGCTGAACAGGACACGGCTTCTAATGAAAAAAATATTACAGCCCATGGAGAATGAAATGAAACATCGGTTTATATTATACCAGAGAAAGTGTCAGTCATGTATAAAATCAGACAAATGCGCCTGATTTAAAATTATTCACAAAATAAAACTGTATTTCCGGCCAGGGTTCCTGGTCGGTTTTTTTGTTTTAATTTTGCAGCATGAGCGGAGAATTTGTAAACAAGGTGGCTGAAAGCGGGATCATTACCCTGAACCTGGAAGATCATTTTCCTAAAACGGGAATCGAGGTATTTG